>JAYTMV010000424.1:0-7411 GCA_043728175.1 Sphingomonadales bacterium | reverse complement strand
GCCGCTGATGCTTGAACCGATTGATTTCGGCGCGCTCTATATGCAGCAAGCCGAGGCCGCTGCCGCCGACGCGATGCCACTCACGGCAGAAGGTAACGCTTAAGCCGCCGTGAAACTTGGCAAAGCCTTTGGCACCATCGGCGCACTCACGATGGTGAGCCGCGTGCTTGGCTTCTTGCGCGAAATGGTGGCGGCGCGGGTGATGGGGGCCGGGCCAGCAGCGGAGGTATTCGCGCTGGCTTTCCTGCTGCCCAACCTGTTCCGCCGCTTGTTTGGTGAAGGCGCATTTTCAGGTGGTTTCGTGCCACTTTTTTCAAAGCGTCTTAACGGCGGCAACGGGATTGAGGATGCCAAGGCTTTCGCCGAAGAGGTGCTCGCGGTCTTCGCGCCCGTCTTGATGGCGATCACGGCGCTGTTCATGATTTTTATGCCGCTGTTCATTGGCCTGCTCGTGCCCGATGAATGGGCGGTTGGTGATAGCCGAATGGGCGATGCGATTGATCTGACGCGGATCACCATGCCTTATATGGTGCTGATCTGCCTTGTTTCGCTCGCATCAGGCGTGGTCAATTCGCTTAACCGCTTTGCCGCCGCCGCCTTTGCCCCCGCACTGCTCAACCTGTTTCTGGTAGCAGCTTTGCTCCTCAACCGTGAGGGCGGAATGGTGACCGCGCGCGCGATGGCGATTGCCGTGATCGTCGGCGGGCTGGCGCAATTCGGCTTGCTCTGGCTCAGCATGGCGAAGGCGGGCATCAAGCTGCGCCTGCGCGCGCCAAAGATGACGCCAGCGGTCAAAGAACTCGTCGTCCTGATCCTCCCCGCGACGCTCGCGGGCGGCATTTATTACCTGAGCCAAGTGTTCTACGCCTTCTTCGCGACGCAAATCCCCGGCGCGCTGGTGTATTTGGGGCAGGCTGATCGGCTTAATCAGCTTCCACTCGCGATCATCGGTTCAGCGCTTGGCACCGCGATCCTCCCCGCCGTCAGCCGCGCGATTGATGGCCCGGACGAGGCCGAGGCCGGACGCATTCAGGGCCAAGCGATTGACCTTGGGATGCTCCTCACCCTCCCCGCCGCGATAGCGCTGGCTGCGCTCGCTAGTCCGATAGCCTCAGTCCTGTTTGAAGGCGGCAAGATGAGCGCAGCAGAGGTTGCCAACACCGCACTCGTGCTTGCAATCCTCGTGTCGGGCTTGCCCGCATACGTGTTGATCAAAGTGCTCACGCCGGGATTTTACGCGCGCAAAGATATGAAAACGCCCGTCTTGATCGGGGTTGGTTCGCTCACGCTCGGTGTGATGTCAAACTTCGTACTCGTCCCGATGATCGGGCTTGCCGCACTCCCGCTCAGTACGGCGGTTAGCGCGTGGATTAACTGCATTGCGCTCTATGCGATCCTCCATAAACGCGGTCATTATGCGCTCCACGGCGATGTCGCTTTCCGCGTTGGGCGGCAATTGGTCGCTGCAATTGCGATGGGCGCAAGCTTGTGGTTTCTCAGTAACTTACTGGGCGACTTTATGGCACAGTCTAAGTTCTTTAAGGTCATCGGCCTCGGCGCGCTGATGGCTGCCGGGGGCACTGTCTATTTCGGCCTAGGTTGGGTGATCGGCGCGATTAACAAGGATGACGTGATGCTGCTGCTCCGCCGGAAAAAGGCCGCTACTCCAGCCCCTCCTCAGGCTTAACCACCGGCGAATCGGGGGCGGCAGGCTCTTCACCCTTAAGCACCGCAATCGCCGGCTCATAATTCTGCCGCGCGGAGTCCATCAGCAAGCGGCGGCCGTAACCTCGATCACGTTTCACCCCGCGCCCGTCCCAGTAAAGCCGCCCAAGCCGGTAGCGCGCCTCAGCCAGAGCAATCGGCAGCGGACGATTGCCCGACGTCCGCGTGACGCTAAAACGCCCCGAACGTGTTGGCGGAGAATTGAGCGAAACCAGCCGCGCTATCGTACGCTCGGCCGCCGCATAAAGCCGCGCCGCACGCGCTGGATCGGCGGCCACGCCCTCACCCTTTTCATACCGCACGCCAAGCGCCAACTGCGCCGAAGGATCACCGCGATCCGCCCCGCAAGTCAGTTCATCAATTGACTTGCCCGCAGCCTCTTTTGAGGACGACACTGCAAAATTCTTCCCATCACTCAGCCGCGCTACACCCCCGCCAGAACCCGCACATGACGTGGGCGAGGAGACACCTGCCGCAGAAGCAAGCAGCATGGTGGGGAGCATTAAAAGCGCAACTTTGAAAATCATGTGTATTTTTACCATGCAGAAGTGTCGCACGCGGTTGCGCAGATCACAGGTTAATATCTGATTTTTGATAGTTTGAAGCGTAAATTCCTCAACTACAATAAATAACGTGTCTATGCTGCCATCGCTTCCGGCATAAACTCGACTGTATCTCCCTCCGCTAGATCGAGTTCGTAAAGCTTGCACAGGGCAGTCGTCCCGCGTGCTTTGCTCTCGCGCGGCACGATCTGGCCAGTGGCGCGGAAACCGAGCTTGGTCAGGACGCGACCTGATGCGGGGTTATCAACGAAATGACCCGAAACCAGACGCCGCAGCCGCAGCGAATGGCGCGCCATATTGATGACAGCGCGGCCTGCCTCGGTTGCATACCCCTGCCCCCATGCGTCGCGTGCCAGCCAATAGCCTATCTCTGCCTCTCCGTCCTGATTATGCAGCCCGGTTCCGCCGATGAGGCGCGGCACGCTTTGCGTTCGTTCAAAGATCAGCAAAGGCAGCAAAGGCAGCTTGTGCGGTTGAGTCAGAAACCAAAGCGCGTCGGTCACACGGTAGGGCGATGGCACTTGCGCGAGCTTGGTAAGGATCGCCTCATCGCCAATGGCAGAGGCAAGTGCTGGTGCATCTTCAACCCAGCCGGGCCGCAGCAACAATCTTTCTGTTCGTATAAACATCATTCTCTCCGTATTCCTGTCGCCGCTAACGCCAATAGATGACGCAGTGATGACGTGTCGTTGAGGGAGAGATAGGCCGCCCAAAAAATAAGGGAGGCGGGGGTGGCCCGTCTCCCTCAAATCTGTCTGGCTTGCCAGACCTTCGGGCCACCCTTGGAAGAGGTGACCCGGTTAGAGAATCACCTGATTATTCGGCTGCAATCGCCATCGTGTCGACCGAGCAATAGGTTCGGCCAAGTTTGCCATTGTGGAACGCCACACGGCCTTCGGTGAGTGCGAACAGCGTGTGATCCTTGCCAATGCCGACATTGCGACCCGGATAGAATTTGGTCCCGCGTTGACGCACGAGGATGTTGCCGGGAATCGCAACTTCGCCACCAAATTTTTTCACGCCAAGACGGCGGCCAGCTGAATCACGACCGTTGCGCGATGAACCGCCTGCTTTTTTATGTGCCATGGTTCAAAACTCCTTATTCAGCGGCTTTGGCCGGGGCTTTTTTGGCCGCTGGCTTTTTTACGGGTTTGGCTTCAACCGCCACAGGTGCGTCGACTTGCGCAGCGGCTTCAACCGGAGCGGCGTCTGCCTTTTTAGGCGACGCCTTCTTTTCAGCGGCACCGACGCTCAGGATCTTAAGGATCGTATGCTGCTGACGGTGGCCGTTTTTGCGGCGATAATTGTGGCGGCGCTTTTTCTTGAAGACAATGATCTTGTCAGCCTTCGCCTGCGCGATAATTTCTGCAGAAACCAGCAAGCCGTCAAGCGACTTCATTTCGCCGCCGTCTCCAGCAAGCAAAACATCGCTGAGCGATACAGTGTCACCCGCATTGCCAGCCATTTTTTCGACGACGATTTTATCTCCGGCGGCAACGCGGTACTGCTTGCCCCCTGTGCGCACAACTGCGAACATAATGTCTCTTCTTTCAAAATCCGTAATTGCGCAAGAATCGGCTCGCGAAAAGCAACCCCGCGCGGGAAAGAGGGGCGATTAGGCGGCGGTGCGGTTCTTGTCAACCATTTGCACCGGGCTTTCGCTGCGGAAATAGCAGTAAGTTAGCCAAAGCGAAACCGCGCCGCAGAAGTGCCAAAACGCATGGCCTTGGATCAGGCTATCCGGCGCGCACAGCGTCCGGTTCTGGTCAAGCACCCAAACCCCAAACCCAACCGCTTTGACCAAAGCCCCAAGCAACAGATAGCGCAGGATCACATCGGCGCGCAAAGGCCGCGCAAAGGCGATTTCAATAATCAGCGATGTAAGCAAGACCGCGAAGAAGAGCCAGCGGCGGGCTTCTGGTGCGATGAGCAGCACCGTCACGAGCGCGACGCAGATGACAACATAAAGCATCGCTGATTGCGCCCGGTCTAGCCGCGCAACCTTGGCAATCGCATAAACAAGCGTGAAGCCGCTGACCAGATACATGCCGAGAACATCAGCAAACTGACCCCATAATGTCAGCGTCGCATGGAGCAGGACGCTCCCTACGCCGACGGTGATCGCAGCAATGCCGAACATGATCGCGCCTTCGATAGGAAAGGCAGTCGTTCCCCGCCGCAACCGCGCGTCGAACATCAGGAAGAAGCCAACAAAGACATATCCGAATGATGACCAACTGTTTGAGGGCTGGAGGAACAAGCTACCAATGCGCGGATTTTCGCAAAAACAATGTGTCGTTGTGCATGTCGCGGGGGCTAGGCCAGCGTTGAACGGCGCCATGATCGCGAGCACCCCCCACGTCGCCGCTATGGCGATCAGCGTGTAGCCAAGCGATCTCATTGCAACGTTCATAAAATCTCAAGCACCACGTCTTGCGGGCGGCACAGGCGAACGCCTTTTTCGGTTTCGACAAGTGGTCGGTTAATGAGAATCGGTTCCTTCGCCATCGCATCAAGGATTACGTCATTGCTGACCCCGTCAGCGGTCAGGCCGAGTTCTTCGGCGGGTGATCCCATGATCCGCAGGCCATCACGCGGGGTAATGCCGGCGCGCTCATAAAACTGCTTTAAGGTGTCGCGCGACGGGGGGTTTTTGAGATATTCAATCACCGTGAGATCAATGCCAGCCGTTTCTTGCAGAATTGCCAACGTCTTGCGCGAAGTTCCGCACGCTGGATTGTGATAAATCGTCGCCCTCATCGCATTCTCCAATTTTGCAAACTGCGCATTCTCCTTAACCGAGACGATTTTTGCGTAAAGCAATGTTTTCCTGTTGCGAATGATAACGACTCTCAATAGTGAGGCGAATGAGAATCGTTATCAATTGCCAAACGGGATTATTCATGCCTTCAAAATTTGCCTCTACTGCGCTTGCACTCATCCTCATGAGTCCAACGCCCGCTTTTGCGGATGACGCCGCCGATGCAGAGGCCGCAGAAGGACGCACAATCGTCGTTACGGGGCAACTTGATGGCTACCGCGCGGTCGATAGCACAAGCGGCACCAAGACAAATACGCCGCTGATTGATGTACCTCAGTCAATCTCCGTCATTACCGCACAGCAAGTGCAGGATCTTCAAATCCGTTCGGTTGCTGATCTCGTTCGTTTCCTACCCGGCGTGTCTGCCGGGCAGGGAGAGGGACACCGCGATCAGATCAATCTGCGCGGCAACAACACAACCGCTGACTTTTTCGTCAACGGCCTGCGCGATGACGTCCAATATTTCCGCAGTTTCTACAATGTTGAGCGGATTGAAGCGCTAAAAGGTTCAAACGCGATGATCTTTGGGCGCGGCGGCGGTGGCGGGGTGATCAACCGCGTGACTAAGGTCGCGCAGCTAGATGACAATCGCTATCAGGGCACAGTCTCTGCCGATACGTTTGGCAGCTATTATGTCGCGGGCGACCTCAACGGTACGCTGGGCAAAGTCGCGGTGCGCGTCAACGGCTTCTACGAAGACCTCAATAATCACCGCGATGCTTTTGGCGGCAAGCGTTACGCCGTCAACCCAACGCTTGCGGCAGAAATTGGCGCGTCGACCCGGATTGACCTTGGTTATGAATATATCCGTGATGACCGCGTGGTCGATCGCGGTATCCCGTCAGCATTTGCAGGATCGGTCACCAATCCTGCCGGGCCGCTACGCGGCTTTCGCGATAGTTTCTTTGGCCAGCGCGGGGTGAATGATACAGATTTTGAAGCGAGCGTGTTCAATGCGCGGCTTGAATCGAAGCTCAGCGACAATCTGACCTTCACTGCAACCGGGCTTTACGGCGATTATGACAAGGTTTATGCCAACGTCTTCGCCGCAACTGCAATTGTCACCAACGCCGTCACTGGCGCACGGACGTTTGGAGCCGAAGCCTATATCGACCCGACAACGCGCAAAAACTACATCGGTCAGGCCAATCTGGAATGGCGCGTGTCAACAGGGCAGATTGATCATGTCATCCTGATCGGCGGCGAATATACCCGGCAGGATTCAACTAACGCCCGCACCAATGGCTTTCCCAACCCAGCCGTTATCGGCACATCGGGCAGCCGCCGCAGGACAGGGATCCCGCTCACGAGATCACCAGTATTGCCGACATTCTTCTTCATTCCCGGACGCTTGGGCAATGACAATCGCAACTTCGTCAGCGATCTTGATCAGTTATCCGTTTATGCACAGGATCAGATCAGCATCGGCGAAAAGATCGATTTGATCGCGGGACTGCGTTATGATCGGTTTGATAATACAGTGACGAACCTCTTCGCTTCGCCAGCGCCGCTTGCGGCAACGCGTGTTGATGATCTCTGGTCGCCGCGTGTCGGGCTGGTGTTCAAGCCAGTGCCTGCGGCCTCGCTCTATGTCAGCTACTCACGGTCGTTTCTGCCGCAATCGGGCGATCAGTTTTTGAGCTTCAACGCCATGGCCGCGACGCTTAAGCCCGAACAGTTTGACAATTATGAAGTCGGCGCGAAGTGGGACATTATCCCAAAGCTGACGCTGACCACCGCCGTCTTCCGGCTTGACCGTGAAAATACTCGCGCGCCCGGCCCTGTCGCTGGCCAGATTGTCCAGACTGGCGCACAGCGGAGCAGCGGTTTTGAACTGTCACTTGTCGGCAATATCATCCCGAAGCTGACCACGAGCCTTGGCTATGCCTATACCAAGGCTGAGATCACTTCGACGACGACGGCTGCCCCCAATGGCCGCCGCGTCGGGCAAGTGCCGCGTAATCAGCTTTCGCTGTTCAACCGATACGAGGTGACCGACAAGCTCGGGATTGGCGCGACACTTTATTATCAAAGCGCCCAATTCGCGACGATCAGCGGCGCAACGCGCCTGCCCGCTTACACCCGAATTGACGGCGCGATTTTCTATAAGCTGACCGACACGATTGAGGCGCAGGTCAATATCGAGAATTTGACCGACAAGACCTATTTCCCGTCGGCACATAATGACAATAACATCTCAACCGGCGCGCCAATCAACGCGCGGTTCTCGCTTGTTGCGAAGTTTTAGATTAGGAAAACCCGTTCGTGTCGAGCGAAGTCGAGACACCGTAGCAGCGTGTCT
>JAYTMV010000423.1:0-3674 GCA_043728175.1 Sphingomonadales bacterium | reverse complement strand
GTCGGTTCTTTCCCAGCCTCATTTCCACAACGAAGCCAAGGCTTACGAGTTTCTCGAAAGCGTAGTCTGGGCCGATGGAATTGCCTGCCCGCACTGCGGTGTGGTCGGTGGCCGGGTCTATGACCTGTCGGGCGTTCGCGGCTCTAAGTCGGTCAAGAATCCGGAAGGCGCGATCCGCCACGGCCTGAAAAAGTGTGGCGAGTGCCGCAAGCAGTTCACCGTCAAGGTTGGCACTGTGTTCGAACACGCCCGTATACCGCTGCACAAGATGCTGCAAGCCGTTCACCTGATCGTGTCGAGCAAGAAGGGTATCAGCGCCCACCAGATTCACCGCGTTCTAGAGGTCCAGTATAAGACTGCTTGGTTTCTGGCCCACCGCATTCGTGAGGCTATGCGCTCTGGCGATCTGGCCGTGCCGTTCGGTTCCAATGGTGGCGCGGTTGAAGTCGATGAAACTTACTTCGGCCAAAAGCGTGACGTTCCCAAGGCCCGCGCCGGTAGCGCCCATAAGTTCGGCGTTTTGGCGCTGGTTGACCGCGACACTGGCACCATGCGTAGCTTCACCTTTGACCGCTTCAGCGCCGCAGAGGTTCACCCGATTGTGCTGGCGAATGTCAGCCGCGAAGCGCGCCTTATGACTGACGAGGCGACCATGTATCGCAAGATCGGCAAGCAGTTCGCCCAGCACGGCACCACCCTGCACGGCGCTGGCAACTACGTCAGCCGCGAAGATCGCACCATTCACAGCAACACCGTGGAAGGCGCGTTCTCGATCTTCAAGCGCGGCATGAAGGGTGTCTATCAGCACTGTGGCGAACAGCACTTGCACCGCTATCTGGCAGAGTTCGAGTTTCGGTATAACACCCGCCAAGCCAACGGCTTTGACGACCGGGGCCGCGCTCGTGAAGCGTTGGCTGGTATCGTTGGCAAGCGCCTCACATATGAAGGGCCTCGTTCAGACGCCTAAGCCCAAGCGACGGCCAATTCAGCTTTGGCTGCCGGGTTTTGCGCCCAAAAAACGCAGTCGATGGAAATAGCTGATTCAATTCAGAGGCTTATCAAGGCACTGATTATATTGACAGAATGGCGCAATTTCGATAAATAAATGGCGCGGGGTAGCGCTGGTGAATGCCAGTATGCGCCCCGCTCCTTTATGCGCGGATGATACCTAGTTTTTTGGGATCAGAGCCGAAAGCAGCCTTCACGAGCGCAGGCTCCAAAATCATGAGCGATTTATCGAAGCCCATCCTGACGGCGCGTTCGGTTGGCATCTCAAAGCGGAGTAGACTGAAGGCGCAAAAATCAGCAGCTTGGATAAAGAAGCTACGTTTCGAATCTCTGTAAATTATATCTTCAATCACATGCTCTGCTGGAATGTTCTTGGACGTTGAACCGTCCGCCCAAGCGCCCTTGGCGCTAGGAATATAATTGAACCTTCTCATTTTGCGGAGGAGTGCGTCGTAGTTTTTGCCTTCATCAGACAAAATTATTGCGTGACTATTTATTTTGCTTACATTATTTTCCACGCGCTGGATAAGGCGCTTGAATAATTCATCTTCTTTTGATCTGCTACCAAAGGCGTTCAAGATCTGAATATCGGGGAGGTTTACGATATGCCTCAGGACCCAGTTGAAGATTTGAACTCGCTCCACTCTGACAATAGTGCGGTTAGAGACATTACCCCGACCGCCCACCCAGTCGGTAGCGTGTAACTCCTGTTTGATGTATATACCGCCACGCTCTTTCATGGTCCGCCGCATTGCGAGAAGTTGGTTGAACCCTTCAAGCCAACGTTCTGCGGGTATGATGAGCGCAGAGAAGCAAATGGCTTTTCCGTCTTTAGAGTCATCGATATACACGAGGTGCATAACATGAGTGAGACTTCAAAGAACGGTGAGAGTCAACTGGACAAGTTCAAGCTGGCCGCGCGCGAGCTTGAATGCGACGACGACGATCAGCGGTTTAAGGAGCAGCTTGTCAAGCTCACGAAGCCTCGCGCCGCACCTAGAACAGACCGAGAAAGTAACACTTAGAATCCGGTAAAAGGGGGTAAAAAGCGGTAAAAAGCGGTAAAAAGTTAACAGCCGTTAATCTCCTACAGACAGCGGAATCTCCCCTCCGCCTCCCTTCTTCTCGACCGAATTCACCGCATTAATCCATGCTGCAAATGAGCGGGTAGGGAGGCGATAGTATCCCTGCCTCGTCTCGTCCGCCAATATGATGCTGCGGCTTTTGAGGGCGGCCAAAGCGTTATTGAATGTGCTATCTTTAATTTTGCAAGCCGCAGCAAGGTCGCGCCGCTGAACCCATTGATCGCCATGCGCAGCCATCGCAACTAAAACCTTTCTATATTCCTCTGATGAAATTTTACTGTAATATAGCTGATCAAAATATTTACTGCCTAGTTGGGCGATTGCTCCATTTTCATCATGCGCGCCTCGAATTACATCCTCTAAAGATATTATATTGTCATTGTCAGCATCAAAAGCTGAGAACCCAAATTGTTGGACAAAGTGGGGATAACCCTCTGACATATTTGCTAGCAACTGCAGTGCGTCATCTGAGATTGATACTTCAAACCCATTTTTTTCAGCAGCCTCGGCCAACGCCTTCCTGATTATCCCCACACACTCATCATGAGAGAGGGGCTCAAGGCGCATGGTGGAAAACATGCGTGGTGAAGATTCATGGCTGGCGCGGAGCCGCGCAATCGTAATCGGCAGCCCCGCGAGGCCAAAGATCACATTGTTGCATCCCCGCTTCGCCAATCGTTCAGAGACAGATTTCAAAAACTCACCGAGATGCGCCTCTGTCGGAGCGGCGTCTGCCTCATCAATAAGTATGAGCAAACCGTCCTGATCAGATTTGGTTGCTTCCATCAATGCGGCGATTTGATCGACCAGCGCTTCCCTGGCGTCATCAGGATCGGTGTCGTCATCCTTATGGTATCGGACGCCTAGGACCTCCCACTTTGACAAAAACTCCCAGACCACGCCTGCTTTAGCCTTGATTGGCTCGGATCTCGCAATCTGAGATTTAATGTCTCGTCCGATGCGCCGGATCAAATCCAACTGACTATGGATGCCGCCAGCATCAATCGAAGCTACGATGAAATTCATTTTTTCAGATAAAACAACATCTCCTCGCCCCATACTTCCAACCAAATTGACCAACGATGATTTGCCAATGCCTCTTTCGCCTTCGAGCAAGAAATGCTGCGGGTTTTCATATCTCGTTTGGTACAAGCAGTTTTGGATCGTCTCAATCTCATCCACTCGCCCAGTAAAGCTCCCGGGAGGCACAATGCTATTCGGCTTAAAAGGGTTGTAGCGCATTCCTGCCTCCGCTGGTGCAGCCCCCTTGTAACAGCCTATAGCGGACGGGCAACAAAGAGTAACTCTCCTACACAGCTCCAAATGCACCTTTTGCTCGACATTAAAACCAAATTGGTTATTTTTCACTTTCCTACAGCGTCACGCTCGATGTAGAGATTCTCCCATCATGGCGAATCGCGTCGAAAGCGGATTGCCTCGTTTGTGCGGCTTTAGACCCTTGGGTTTGTAAAATGCACATACGCCACAAATACGGAACATCGCGACAAACCGATTCGGGGCAGCACGGCTCTGACGGCGGTTTCCAGCGATCCCCACCAACAGTCCGGATCACCTGCATGG
>JAYTMV010000422.1:0-3655 GCA_043728175.1 Sphingomonadales bacterium | reverse complement strand
GCGGATCAGCCGCAACACTGATCGCCTTCACCAGCGCGGGCAGCACAGCCTCAAGCGCGTCCTGTGCCGCCGCACTGCGCACCGCCCGGTAAGTGCCGCTACGCCACCCACCAATGCGCTGTGCCACTGTCGCAGCGTCGGTTAGTCCCTCTGCCGCCAGATAGTCTTCAAGCAGGCCCGTATTGCGCGGCAGGGCAGCGCGCGCATCGCCGTCAAGCCCGTCATAGATTCTGCCAACTTGATCGACATGGGGGGCAAGCAAATTGAGCAGCGCCTGTCCGTCCGAAATTCCGCTCAATCGCGCAACGCCGTCCAACGCCTCATCTCCGGTCGGCAAACTATGCGTTTGTTGATCATCGACCATTTGCAGACGGTGCTCAATCATGCGGTAAAGGCGGTAGGCGTTGCTCAGAGTCGCTGCTTCATCCCCGCCAATCCAGCCCGCCGCGCTGAGCGCCGCCAGCGCCTCCACCGTCGCTGGAACGCGCAGTGCAGGATCACGTCCGCCATGGATCATTTGATGGATTTGCGCAAAAAATTCACATTCGCGGATGCCGCCACGCCCCCTCTTCAGATCATAGCCGGGGCCGAAGGCTTGGCCGCGTGCATAATGATCTCTGATCCGGCGTGACATGCCACGGATTTCGCTCACTGCGCCAAAATCAAGCCCACGCCGCCAAACAAACGGCCGGATCGTATCGAGAAACTCTTGGCCAAGCGGCGTATCACCTGCGCAGGCCCGCGCCCGAATGAAGGCCGCGCGCTCCCACGTCAGCGCGCTCGATTCGTAATAAGAGATCGCCGCGTCAATCGGCAAAACAATCGGGGTTACATCGGGGTTTGGCCGCAAGCGCAGATCAACGCGAAAGACATACCCATCGCCGTCGCGCGTCTGCATGATTTCGATCAGTTTGCGACCGATCCGCACAGCGGTTTCAACGGGCTCATCACGCGCGCGGCACGGCATCGTCGCTGGATCAAAAATCAGGATTGGATCAATATCCGAACTATAATTGAGCTCGTGACTGCCATGCTTTCCAAGCGCGATAGCTGCAAAACCCTTTGACTCTGCGCCGGGAACCACAGATTCAATCGCGGCGGTAATCGCCTGATCAAGCGCGCGGTCAGCAAAGTTTGAAAGGTGCGCCGTTACCGTTTCAAGGCTCAGCACGCCCGCAAGATCGCCAATCGCAACGCTAAGCGCCATTTGCCCTTTGGCGACGCGCAACGCCTGCGAAACCGGGCGCTCCACATCAATTTCCGGCGCACAGTAAGTGAACACGCCCGTCCCGAGCGCATCGACCACCTCAGGGAACCGTCGCATCAACAAGCGGAGATGCGAAGAATAACGCTCAGCGCGGTCAAGCGCTTCAACAAGCGCAGCGACGCTCAAGCTGGCTCAACGACCTTTTTGCGCCGCTTCTCTGTGAACCAGATCGCGATCAATGCCAGTTCGTAAAGCAGGCATAGCGGTACTGCGAGCAGCAGTTGCGAGACAATATCGGGTGGCGTCAGTACCGCTGCAATCGCGAATGCACCGACAATCGCATAGCGCCGCCCGCTGCTCAACTGCTTGCGCGTGACGATGCCCGCAGCCTCCAGCAGCATGAGCAAAACCGGGAGCAGAAAGGCTATGCCGAATCCGAAAATAAATTTGGTGACGAAATTGAGATAGTTGCCAACGCCGGGCAGCGCCTCCTGCGTGACCCCGCCGACATCACCTGAAAAACCAAGCAAAAACGTAAGCGCGACCGGCATCGCAACATAATAAGCCATCGCAGCGCCACCGCCGAACAGCACTGGCGTCATCAGCAGGAACGGGAGAAACGCCCTCTTTTCCTTGGCATAAAGCCCCGGCGCGACAAATTTCCAAAGCTGTGTGGCGAACACTGGGAACGCAACCATCGTCGCCGAAAAAAAGGCGACCTTAATCTCAACGAAAAAGGCCTCAAAGATGTCAGTATAAATGATCTTGCCCTGGCCCGCCGCGAGCAACGGCTGCACGAGCACGGCAAAGATTGGACGCGCAAAATAGAGGCACACTGCAAAAGCAACCGCAAGCGCCGCAAGCGCCCAGAGCAGCCGCTTTCGCAGTTCGATCAGATGGTCAAGCAGCGGCGCTTTTGATTGATCGAGGTCGTTCATGCCTCACCTTTGGGCGCAACATAGGGTTCGGGCGGCGCGTCACTAACTTTTTCAGGTGGATATTCCGCCATGATCTTGGCGTTTTCGTCGGCCCATTTTTTTTCCATCTCAGCAAGTTCAGATTCGCGCACCATTTCATCAAAACCGCTGCGAAACTGCCGCGCGACGCCGCGCGCTTTACCAACCCAGCCGCCAACGACCCGCATCACTTTGGGCAAGTCTTTGGGGCCGATGACGATCAACGCCACGGCGGCAACGAGCAAAAGCTCGGTAGGGGCGACATCAAACATTCAGTTCAAATCAAACCTGTTTATCGGCTTGCTTCTCAGCCTCTATCACCGTGCCCGGCGCAGCAGCCGTTTCAATCCGCTGTGCAGGCTTGGCCGCAGCAGCCGCTTCATCCTCTTCGGACATGCCTTTTTTGAAGCTCTTAATACCCTTGGCGACATCGCCCATCATATCTGAAAAGCGGCCCTTGCCGAACAGCAATAGGACAAGCACGCCAACGACGAGCCAATGCCAAATGCTCAAACCACCCATGATCAATCTCCTGCGATGAAAACTCTATCTAGTCGCTCTCGATGACAGTTTCCAGTTGATCCGCACCTTCGCCCTGCATTTCGAGTGATTCAAATGCGAGATCAACCGGATCAAGCAGCCCCGCCGCCTTCAAATCCTCAATTCCGGGGAGATCGCGTCGGTGCTCAAGCCCGAAATGGGCGAGGAATCCGGGCGTCGTCGCATAGGTAAGTGGCCGCCCCGGCACTTCACGGCGGCCAGCGGGGCGCACCCAGCCTGCCTCCATCAGCACATCAAGCGTCCCTTTTGAGATTTGCACACCGCGAATCGATTCGATTTCGGCGCGGCTGACGGGTTCATGATAGGCAATGATTGCGAGCGTTTCGATGCCAGCGCGGCTGAGCTTGCGCGACTCCTCACGTTCGCGGCGCAGGATATGCGCCAAATCGGGCGCAGTCTGAAAATGCCAACGCCCACCGCGCTCAACGAGATTGACGCCCCGCCCGGCATATCGCGCTGATAAATCGGCAAGCGCCGCTTTGACATCTGCGTCACCACCAACATAAGCGGCGATTTCTGCTGGAGTCAGCGGCGTTTCAGCAGCGAACAGCGCCGCCTCAACTGCGCGGCTAAGATCGTCCGCCGGATCATTCATGCCGCGCGCACCATCAGCGGCGCAAAGGCTTCGTCCTGTTGAAGCGCTATTTTGCCCTGTCGCGCCAGCTCCAACGCCGCAACAAAGCTTGAGGCAAGCGCTGATTTGCGAAACACCGGATCATCGCTTTCGGGAAGGAAGCGACTAATGTCAGTCCAGTCAATAAAGCTGCCCACCAGCCGTGAGACCCGCGCAATCGCCTCTTCAAGCGTCATCACATGACGACGCGCGACGACGTGCATTACCGGCGCTTGGCGCGCGCGGATTTGTCCGTAAGCTTGGATCAGATCGAAAATCTGCGCATCCCAGCGGCTTTTACGGATGACGCGAAGCCCC
>JAYTMV010000421.1:0-5166 GCA_043728175.1 Sphingomonadales bacterium | reverse complement strand
TAGCGCAGATCGATCTGCGCTAGACAATGGAAAAACCGTCCACCATGTCCCCGTACACCTGTCCACCATGTCTCCGGTCTATACAACTTGATGCGGGGCTGGGCTTCTTCTGCCGATTAAAGCCGAGAAAAAGCCAAGCCCCGTGTCAAGCAAGGGAGACGGAGGAAAACGTCGCACATTTTGGGCTTTCCTACATGCCCCCGCCTCGCTAAATTTTATTGATGTTGATGCACCCGAACCTGCCCTGCCCCGCCCCTTTTTGCAGTGTAAACTTATCCCAGCCGCGCGCCAATGGTTCAACGACGAAAAGCACCATTTCAACGATATTTCACGAGCTTTGGAACGGCGTGAACTTGGTCAAGCTGGACTGGACTATTTTCGCAAAATTAGGAGGTGGCCCACGCTGATTTAGGATAGCCCATTGCGTAGAGAATCGCGCTGAGATCGCCGTACAAAACCGCCGCTGATGCCGCCGCGCGGGTTTTGGGTTTGGCGTGGTAGGCGACGCCGAGGCCTGCGGCTTCGATCATTGGGATGTCGTTCGCGCCGTCACCCACTGCGAGCGTTGCCTCAGGCCGAAGCCCGCGTTCGGCGATCGCGGCGGCGAGTGCCTCGCGCTTAGCCTGTGCGCCGATGATTGGGTGGGCGACGGTGCCATCAAGCGTTCCGCCCGTGATACCAAGCCGATTGGCGATCACCCGGTCAAAGCCGATTTCGGCCCCGACTGGCTCGGCAAAGCGGGTGAAGCCGCCCGAAACAAGGACTGCAAAACCACCATTTGCGCGGAGTGTGCGGATGAGTTCGCGGGCACCCGGCATGATCTTCACCCGCTCGGCAAGGCACTGCTCAATCGCTGTTTCCGGGAGGCCTCTCAGGAGCACTACCCGGCTCCTCAGGGCGCCCTCAAAATCAAGTTCGCCGCGCATGGCGGCCTCGGTCACGGCAGCAATTTTGGCCTTGATTCCGGCATAATCGGCGAGTTCATCGATACATTCGACCGTGATCATCGTTGAATCCATGTCGGCAATGATCAGTGTGCGGCGGCGGTGCGCGGTGGTCTGCACGATAACGTCAACGCCGGGGATTGCTTCCTCAAGTGCCTGTCTTGCCGCCGTGGCATCGCCAGAAAAATGCAAATCTACCGCTTTGTTTGGTTCAACCACGCTCTGTGAAAGGTTAGTAACACCTGCGTCCGCCAGCCGATCCGCTGCGAACGAAATATCTCCCGCTTGTAGGATTTCGGCTGCTATCAGGGTGGCTGTGAACACGAAACTTCCTTTGATTATGGGCAAACGCCCGCGCGTCGTGCTTATTGCGGGGCCGACGGCGAGCGGCAAGTCCGATATTGCACTGGCGCTCGCAAAATTGCTGCCCGCAACGATCATCAATGCCGATGCGAGCCAAGTTTATGCCGATCTGCGGATACTGAGCGCGCGGCCGTCAATCGTAGATGAGGCGCAGGCACCACACCGATTGTTTGGTCATATGGATGGCGCGCAGGCGTGTTCAGCGGCAGACTGGGCGCATGAGGCCAAGGCGGCGATTGCTGAGGCGACTGCGGCGGAGCGCTTACCGATCCTCGTTGGTGGCACCGGGCTTTATATGCGGACGTTGCTTGATGGCATTGCTCCAGTGCCAGAGATTGATCCCATTATCCGCGCCGAAGTGCGGCGGCTTGACGTCAGTTTGGCCTATGCCGCGCTGCTGCGTGAGGATGCAGAGGCCGCAGCGCGCCTAATTCCCAGTGACCGCACGCGCATTGCCCGCGCGCTTGAGGTCATTCAGTCAACTGGGCGGTCGCTCAAGGATTGGCAGGCGCAGAGCGTTGGCGGGATTGCTGACCATGTCCCCCTCGTCCCCCTCATCCTGCTGCCGCCGCGTGACTGGCTTTATGCCCGCTGTGATGCGCGCTTTGCGATGATGCTTGAACGGGGTGGAATCCATGAGGTGAAGGCATTGCTGGCGCGAAAGCTTGATCCAGCACTGCCTGTCATGCGCGCGATTGGAGTGCGCGAGGTGAGCGCCATCCTCGCCAATCCCGGCAATACAGCACAGCAGGTCACCCTAGCCCAGATTGCGACACGCCAATATGCAAAGCGGCAGTTCACTTGGTTTCGCAATCAGTTCCCGAGCGCGTGGCTCCGCGCTGAATGTGAAATAAATAATGATATAGTCAATAAATTAGCAATAAAATTACGTGATATAGCCTTGACATAGCGTTTTATATCATTAGAGCGCCCGGTTCTGGACAAATGCGCTGCACCGCAACAAAGCGGCGCGTGGACTAACAAGGAAGATGAAATCATGACCGCAGAACAATCAGGAGCCGATATCCTTATCGCTGCACTGTGCGATCTCGGTGTCGATGTGATTTTTGGCTATCCCGGTGGCGCAGTGCTGCCAATCTATGACGCGATCTTCAAGCAAAAGCGGATCAAGCATATTCTTGTCCGTCATGAACAAGCCGCGACCCACGCCGCCGAGGGCTATGCGCGTTCAACTGGCAAACCCGGCGTTGTTCTCGTGACGAGCGGCCCCGGCGCGACCAACGCGGTTACTGGCATTACTGACGCGCTGATGGATTCAATCCCAATGGTGGTGATCACGGGCCAAGTCGCGACACATCTGATTGGCTCTGACGCGTTTCAGGAGGCTGACACCGTTGGGATCACGCGCCACTGCACCAAGCATAATTATCTCGTCAAATCACCTGATGCCCTTGGTGATATCATCCACGAGGCGTTCCACATTGCGACATCAGGCCGCCCCGGCCCGGTGGTGATTGATATTCCAAAGGACGTTCAAGTCGCGACCGCGCGTTACCGCAAGCCCGGCCCGATCAATCACAAAAGCTATCGTCCGCAGATTAAGCCCGATATCAGCCTGATCGAAGCAGCGGTTGAAATGATTGCCGCTGCAGAACGGCCAATCCTTTACACCGGCGGCGGCATTATCAACAGCGGCCCCGGCGCAGCGCAAATCCTGCGAGAGCTTGCGCGGATCACTGGTGCCCCCGTCACGTCAACGCTCATGGGTCTTGGTGCTTATCCGGCATCGGGTGAAGCGTGGCTTGGGATGCTCGGTATGCACGGCACTTATGAGGCCAATTGGGCGATGAACCAAGCCGACCTTATCGTCTGCCTCGGCGCGCGGTTTGATGATCGGATCACGGGTCGGCTTGATGCTTTTTCACCTAAATCCAAGAAGATACACTTTGATATTGATAGAAGTTCGATCAATAAAACCGTGCGTGTCGATTTGGCCGTAGTCGGCGATGTCGGCCGCGCGATGGAAGATATGATCAAAATCTGGAAGAGTCGCCAGCACCAGAAGGCTGATTTGTCCGCATGGTGGAAACGGATTGACGAATGGCGCGCGAAAAAATCACTGAGCTTTCCTGAATCGAAGACTGAAATCATGCCGCAGGCTGCCGTCCGCGCGCTTTGGGAAGCAACGCACAAGAAAAACCCAATCATCACAACTGAGGTTGGCCAGCACCAGATGTGGGCCGCGCAGCATTTTGATTTTGAAAGCCCCAATAAATGGCTGACTTCGGGCGGGCTTGGTACGATGGGATACGGCCTGCCCGCCGCCATCGGCGCGCAGCTTGGCAATCCCAATGCGCTTGTCATCGATATTGCGGGTGAAGCCTCAATCCAGATGAATATTCAAGAATTGGCAACGGCAACGCAGTACCGTCTGCCCGTCAAGATTTTCATCCTCAACAATGAATATATGGGAATGGTGCGGCAGTGGCAGGAACTCACATATTCGAGCCGTTATTCAGAGAGTTACAGCGATAGTCTGCCAGACTTTGTTAAGCTTGGTGAGGCGTATGGCTGGAAGGGCATCCGTATCGAGCATCCCGATGATCTTGAAAGCGGTATTAAAGCGATGCTTGATCATGACGGGCCAGTGATTGTCGATTGTATGGTGGCAAAGCTCGCCAATTGTTTTCCGATGATCCCAAGCGGCGCAAGCCATGTTGAGATGATGCTCGGCGATGATAAGGTTTCGGGCGAAATGTCCGATGAAGCGAAGGCGCTGGTCTGATGCACATCAAAACTGGCCCGTCTGAACGGCACACACTCTCAGTCACCGTAACCAACGAACCCGGCATCCTTGCGCGGATTGCGGGCATGTTTTCGGCGCGCGGTTATAACATCGAAAGCCTGACGGTCGCTGATATCAGCGACGATGACATGGTCAGCCGGATTACTATCGTCACATCGGGTACGCCCGCTGTGATTGAACAGGTTGTCGCACAGCTCGACCGGCTTGTGCCCGTGCATAAGGTGACTGATCTGACCGTACTTGGCGATCATGTTGAACGTGAGCTAGCCTTGGTAAAAGTTGCAGGCGTGGGCGATCAGCGGATCGAAGCGCTCCGCCTTGCCGACGTATTTCGTGCCAATGTGGTTGATACCACGATTTCGAGCTTTATCTTTGAAGTCACTGGAAATTCGACCAAACTTGATCGCTTTATTGAACTAATGAGCGAGATTGGCCTTGTCGAAGTCGCCCGCGCGGGTGTCGTCGCGATGGCACGCGGCAAGGAAGCCGTTTGAAATTCATAAAAAGGGAAGACACTCAATGCGCGTATATTATGATGCCGATGCCGATCTTAAACTGATCGAGAATAAAAAGATCGCGATCATTGGCTATGGCAGCCAAGGCCACGCCCATGCGCAGAATTTGCGCGACTCAGGCGTTAAAGAGGTTGGTGTCGCACTACGTGCTGGTTCGGCGACTGCGAAAAAAGCTCAAGACGCTGGTTTCAAAGTGCTGACCAATGCCGAAGCCGCGAAATGGGCCGATATCATCATGATGCTCGCCCCCGATGAACATCAAGCAGCGATTTATGCTGATGACCTCCACGCCAATATGAAGCAGGGCGCTGCCCTCGCCTTCGCGCACGGCCTCAACGTGCATTTTGGCTTGATAGAGCCGCGCGCTGACCTTGACGTCATCATGATCGCGCCAAAGGGCCCGGGGCACACGGTGCGTAGCGAATATCAACGCGGCGGCGGCGTCCCCTGCCTAATCGCGGTTCATCAGGACGTCAGTGGCAACGCGCATGACATTGGCCTCGCCTATGCCAGCGGGCTTGGTGGTGGCCGCAGTGGGATCATCGAAACCAATTTCCGTGAGGAATGCGAAACCGAT
>JAYTMV010000420.1:0-1668 GCA_043728175.1 Sphingomonadales bacterium | reverse complement strand
GATGGTGAGGACGAAGCCAGCAATCCCCGGCAGCGTCAGCGTCTCGTTCAGCATCGCCATCCCGCCGAGTACCAAAATGGCATTCAAGAACAGCGCGAGCGTGGTATAAACACCAAACCGGACATAGGTGAGCAGCATATAGATGACGAGCGCAAGCGTCGCGACAATCCCCGCGAGAACACCGCTCTCGATTGAATCCTGGCCAAGTTCTGGGCTCACCGTGCTTTCCTCAATCACCCTCAGTGCCACTGGCAATTTGCCCGAGCGCAGTGCGATGGCGAGCTCATTGGCGCTTTCAACGGTGAAATTGCCCGAAATCTGAGCCTGCCCGCCAAGGATTGGTTCATTGATATTGGGGGCCGAAAGCACGACACCGTCAAGGATCATCGCGAACGGCTTACCGGTATTTTCCTGCGTGGTGCGCGCGAATTTACGCCCACCCTGGCCATCAAACCTGATGTTGACGATTGGTGCGTTGCTCTGTTGGTCAAAGCCCTGCGAAGCGTCAATCAACTGATCGCCCGACACCATGATGCGGCGCTGCACCGCTATCGTTGGGCCGCCACCCGGATTGTCGGGATAGGGCAGAATTTGGCTCCCCGGCGGGGCGATGCCCTTCGCGACTTGTTCGGGGTCGGCGGTCAAGTCAACCAGCTTAAATTCAAGCTTTGCGGTTTTGCCGAGCAGCGATTTCAGGCCTTCGGGGTCTTGCAAGCCCGGCACCTGTACCAAAATCCGATCTGCCCCTTGGCGTACAACAGTGACTTCGCGGGTTCCGTCAGGATCAATCCGCTTGGCAACCACGGTGCGCGCCGTATCGAGAGCTTTATTCACTTCTTCTTTAAGGCCGGCATCGGTTGGCGTCATCACGATGCGGATCGAATCGCGCACCGCGACTTGCCAATCGCGTTGGCCAGTGACGCCAATCCCGTTGGTCAGATTGCGGACGAGATCAACCGCAGTATCAACCTGCGTTGGGTTGCGCACCATGAAGGCGAGTTCACCACCAGCGATTGAAATATCACCAATTTCAATTTTGGGATCGGCGCGGCGCATTTCGGTGCGCACGCTTTCTTCCATCTTTTCCAGCCGCTGTTTCTCAACATCGCGGGTGTCAGCCTCAAGCAGCAGATAGCTACCCCCGGCGAGATCAAGCCCAAGGTTAATCTTGGTCGCGGCGAAACGTTCGGGCAGATAACGGGCGAGTGATGCGCCGCCCAGACTCGGCACGGCAAGGAGGATGCCGACAAAAATCGTCACCAGCACGAGCACTACTTTCCAGCGGGGAAAATCAAGCATATGTGTTGCGATCAATCATTGGCTGGCTTGGCGGTGCCAAACGGGGTGACATCGGCAAGCGTTGCCTTGACCACCTTAACGCGGACGTTGCTCGCGATTTCGACCTCAACAATATCGGCCTCAACCTTGGTGACTTTGCCGATCAGGCCGCCAGCGGTAACGATGCTATCGCCCTTTTTGGTCGCATCAATCCGGGCGCGTTGCTGCTTTGCGCGCTGCTGTTGTGGGCGGAACAGCAGAAAATAGAAAATCACAAAAATGAGGAGCAGCGGCACAATCTGGAGAAAAAAGGCCATGCCGCCCGAAGGCGCAGCGGCACCAGCGGCTTGGGCAAATGCGGGGGTTGCAAACATCATGATACTCTTGTCT
>JAYTMV010000419.1:0-14581 GCA_043728175.1 Sphingomonadales bacterium | reverse complement strand
GAAACCAAGCTCGTTTCGGGCAAGCTTGAGCTTTACGGGCAGGAGCGGCAGATTGTTCACCCCGATCATGTGCTGCTTCCCGCAGAGGCCGCGAAATTGCCCGATAGTGAGGCAATTTATCCGCTGTCCGAAGGGCTGACCGCGCGGCGGCTGGGGCAATTGGCTGAACAAGCGTTGGAGCGCGCGCCTGATCTGCCCGAATGGATTGAGCCGACGTTAAAGGCCGAGCGGCAATGGCCCGGCTGGAAAGCGGCGATCAGCCAAATCCATCACGCGCCGTCGGATGCCGCCGCGCGTGAACGGCTTGCTTATGATGAACTGTTCGCCAATCAGCTTGCGCTCATGCTTGTCCGGGCATCATCGCGGCGGCGGCGGGGGATGCCGCTTAAAGGCGATGGACATTTGCGTGATTTACTGCGCCTTCCCTATGCGCCGACAGGTGCGCAGGCGCGGACAATCCGCGAAATTGAGGGCGATTTGCAGCAAGCAACACCAATGGTGCGCCTGCTTCAAGGCGATGTCGGCTCAGGCAAGACTTTGGTTGCCCTGAATGCGCTTTTGATCGCGGTTGAGGCGGGCGCGCAGGGGGCGATGCTCGCGCCAACCGAAATCCTAGCGCGACAGCATTTTGAAACGCTCAAAACCTTGCTTGGCGGGCTGCCGATCAACGTCGCGATCCTCACCGGGCGAGACAAAGGCCGCGCGCGTGAGGCAACGCTGATGGGGCTGGCCGACGGCTCGATCAACATCCTCGTCGGCACCCACGCGATTTTTCAGGAGGCGGTGACGTACCGCAATCTCGGGCTTGCGGTGATTGATGAGCAGCACCGTTTCGGCGTCGCGCAGCGTCTGTTGCTGACCCAAAAGGCTGAAGTGCCGCCGCACTTGCTGGTGATGACGGCAACGCCAATCCCGCGCACATTGACGCTTACGCATTACGGCGAAATGGACGTCAGCCGCCTTGATGAAATGCCCCCCGGACGTCAGCCGATTGCGACGAGCGTGATGTCGGTGGGCCGCATTGATGAGGTGGTGAACGGCCTTGCGCGCCATATTGAGGGCGGCGGGCAGGGCTATTGGGTGTGCCCGCTCGTTGAAGAAAATGAAATGAGTGACCGCGCCGCCGCCGAAGCCCGGGCGGCGAACCTCAAGGCGCGCTTTGGTGACCGTATCGGGCTGATCCACGGGCGGATGAAGGGGCCGGAGAAAGACGCGGTGATGGAGCGTTTCCAGCGCGGCGATCTTGCGATTCTGGTTGCAACGACGGTGATTGAGGTTGGCGTTGACGTGCCCAATGCGACGCTAATGATTGTTGAGGAGGCCGAACGTTTCGGGCTTGCCCAGCTTCACCAATTACGTGGACGGGTAGGGCGGGGGACGGGCCGTTCGGTCTGTCTGCTGCTGCGTAGTGATGCCCTCACTGAAACGGCGCGTGCGCGGCTCGCGTTGATGCGTGAGACGAATGACGGCTTCAAAATTGCTGAGGAGGATTTGCGGCTGCGCGGGGCGGGCGAAATCCTCGGCGTGCGCCAATCGGGTGAGGCGGTTTTCCGGCTGGCAACGCCTGAATTAACGGCGGCGTTGATCAACACCGCAACCGATGATGCCCGCTTGCTCGTTGACCGCGACGGCGGGCTAGAGGGGCCGCGCGGGCTGGCGGCGCGGATGGCGCTCTATCTGTTTGAGCGCGACGCGGCGGTTGGGTTGCTTCGGTCGGGGTAGAAGCTGGTCGAGATTTGCGCTAACTGTATCATTACGACACAACAGTTTATCTTGGTTAAATAATCATGATCGTAATTGCTTTAACTTCGCTTAACCTTTATAAATATTACCAAAGATTTCTTGGAGGCTGTATGAACGCTTTAATTTTACGCATGGCTATTGCTCTCGCGCTTATTACGGTTACGACTAGTGCTAAAGCAGCAACGCTTTATCGCCTTACTGACCTTGGGGCGTTGCCGGGTAGTGCTACCAGCGCTGCACGCGCGATTAGCAATTCTGGTGCCATAAGCGGAGAATCAGGTGATGGTGCCATTCAGAATATTGGCGTTCGCTTTGACAGTGGCATTGTAGCGCTGCCAGCATTTGCGGGTGTTGATAACACTATCATTCGCGGTATTAACAATAGCGGTGTTTCTGCTGCCATCCAGCAAACGTCGGGTGGCAATGATCGCGCAGTGTTGCTCACGACGTCTGGCGCTATCCAGCTTGGTAACCTTGCTGGTTTTGCATCGGCGGGTGCATTTGATGTCAATAACTTTGGCGTTGCGACTGGTTATGCCTTGCTTTCGGGTAGAAATAATTTCGCTGGGGGTGGCTTTCCAGTCTTGCCTAATACCCTGACAAGACAGGTCGCCGTTCGCTGGACTAATGGCGTTCCGGTGGCATTATCAGATCTTCCGGGCTTGATTATCAATTCGGCTGGTTCGGCCATCAACGATGCTGGAATGGTCGCTGGTAATGCGCGATTGTCTATCAATCAACTACAACGCGCCATTCTTTGGGATGTTGACGGCTCGGCAACATTTCTCGCGCTAGGAACGGGTCAGATCGCGTCCCGTGCACGTGCAATTAACGAGGCTGGAAGCGTTGCGGGTCAGGTTTTCTTGGATAATGGAGACATTCTTGGATCCGTTTGGTCAGGCAATAATATTCAATTTCTGTTGAACCCAACTGGCGATGGCTTTGTTCAAGCTACAACACGTGGTATCAATAGCGCGGGCACTGTCGTCGGTTTTGCTAACGATGCAGACGGGTTGTTGCCGTCCCTTGGCCAGATTTGGACGTTTAATGGCAGCGGCTATACCGCGACTGCACTGGACTCGCTTGTGGTCAATCTCGGTGGCTGGCAAACGCAAGCCGCACAGGCCATTAATGATCGCGGTCAGATTGTCGGGATAGGCATTAATCCTAACGGATTTCAACGCGCCTATCTCCTTACGCCGATCCCTGAGCCGACCAGTTGGGCGATGATGATTGCCGGTTTTGGTCTCGTTGGTGGCGCTATGCGCCGCCGTACTAAGCTTCGGGTGAGTTTTGGTTGAATAGTTCGCGTTTAGCGCGTGTTATGTACGCCTAACGTCTTACGATCCCATGAAATTTTTTGCCTGCTGAGATCCGTATGGGGGTGTCGTCTAACTTCAAAAATGCGACTTCGTCATTTGTCTGAACACCGTTAATACGCGCACCGCCGCCTTTGATAAGGCGCTTTGCCTCGCCCTTGGACGCGGCAAAACCGATTTCGATCAGCGCATCAACTAGGGTGATGCTGCCGCTCGCAACTATGATTGCCGGCAAATCAGCGCCAGCGCCGCCTTGGGCGAACGTCGCATGTGCCGTTGCTTCGGCATCGCGTGCTGCGGCTTCGCCCCGGCAGAGCGTCGTTGCTGCGTTGGCAAGTGCGATTTTGGCGGCGTTAATCTCGGCACCCTCAAGGGCCTCAAGCCGGGCAATTTCATCAAGCGGCAAATCGGTAAACAGCCGCAGGAATTTGCCAACGTCAGCATCCTGCGTGTTGCGCCAGAACTGCCAATAGTCATAGGCGGGCAGGGCGTCGTCATTAAGCCAGACTGCGCCTGCCGCTGTCTTGCCCATTTTTGCGCCGTCGGCTGTGGTGATCAGTGGCGTCGTCAGCCCGAACATCTGCTTGCTATCGATCCGCCGGGTCAGCTCAATCCCGTTGACGATATTGCCCCATTGATCCGAGCCACCCATCTGCAACTGACAGCCCGCACGTCGCGACAGTTCAAGGAAATCATAGGCTTGCAGGATCATATAGTTGAATTCAAGAAATGTAAGCGGCTGTTCGCGCTCTAGCCGTAGCTTGACTGAATCGAAGGTCAGCATCCGGTTGATTGTGAAATGGGGGCCGATATCGCGCAGGAACGGCACATAGTCGAGCGCATCGAGCCAATCGGCATTGTTGACCATCATAGCATCAGTCGGGCCATCACCAAAGGTCAGGAAGCGCTCAAAAACGCCCCGGATTGAGGCAATGTTGGCGTTAATATCATCATTGGTGAGGAGCTTGCGGCTTTCATCCTTGCCTGACGGATCGCCAACCTTGGTCGTGCCGCCGCCCATCAGGACAATCGGCTTATGCCCTGCCTGTTGCAGCCTACGCAGCATCATAATTTGCACCATTGACCCGACATGGAGTGAGGGCGCGGTGGCATCAAAACCGATATAGCCCGGAATGATCGCCTTCTGCGCCAAGGCATCAAGCCCGCTCGCGTCGGTAAGCTGATGGATATAGCCGCGCGCATCAAGAGTGCGTAAGAGATCGGATGAATAGTTAGTCATAGCGCGGCGGCGCTTAGCACGGGGATACGCGCTTTGGAAAATATTATGCATTTGGTATGTCATCCTTCGATGCCATCAGCGCAGGCGGAGTCAATTGAAGTCAGTTTTGAGCGTCATGGTAATGGCAGGCTTTGGCTTCGCTACCATGTTGAAATATTACTTGATGCGCTCATCTTGCCTTATGAAGCAGACCCGCTGCGCACCGATGGGCTGTGGAAAACAACCTGTTTTGAGGTATTTATTCGCCTTATCGAAGATAAATCCTATATCGAGTTTAACGCCTCACCGTCCAGTCAATGGGCGGCGTATCGCTTTGATGATTACCGCGCGGGCATAGCTGAACTGCCAATCGGAACTGCACCCGAAATTGGTCTGGATGCGAGCGAAAGCCATTTTGCGCTTGAGGTGACCTATGATCTGCCACCTGAGTGGGCGGGGCAGCCACTTGAGCTTGGCCTGTCAGCGGTAATCGAAGAAAACGACGGCACAAAATCCTACTGGGCGCTGGCGCATCCGCCAGGGGCGCCCGATTTTCATCACGGGGATTGCTTTGCGCTGCAACTCGCGGCACCGGAGCATACATGAAATTTGGAATTGATCGCCTGCTCGCAGAACCAGAACTGCGCGCGCCGCTTCGCGGCAAGCGCATGGCTTTGCTTGCGCATCCCGCCTCGGTTACGGCTGACCTGACGCATTCGCTTGATGCCCTCATGGCGTGCGGCGATGTCAACGTCACCGCCGCCTTTGGCCCGCAGCATGGCCTGCGCGGTGATAAGCAGGATAATATGGTGGAATCGCCCGATTTTACCGATCCGGTGCACGGCATCGCGGTGTTCAGCCTTTATGGCGAAGTGCGTCGCCCAACCGGCCAGATGATGGGATCGTTCGATACGATACTCATTGATTTACAAGATCTTGGCTGCCGTATTTATACCTTTATTACAACCCTCCGTTACATCCTTGAGGCGGCGGCCGAGCACGGCAAATCGGTGTGGGTGCTTGATCGGCCAAACCCGGCGGGTCGGCCGATTGAGGGGCTGACGCTGCGCGCCGGGTGGGAGAGTTTTGTCGGCGCGGGGTCAATGCCAATGCGTCACGGCCTCACGCTTGGTGAACTTGGGCACTGGTTTATCAAGACACTTGATCTTAAGGTTGATTACCAAGTGATTGAAATGGAGGGCTATCAGCCTGGTGCTGCACCGGGATACGGCTGGCCGCTAAACGAGCGGATTTGGATCAACCCAAGCCCCAATGCGCCGAACCTGCCGATGGCGCGCGCCTATGTGGGCACAGTGATGCTCGAAGGCACGACGCTTTCCGAAGGGCGGGGGACAACGCGTCCGCTCGAAATATTCGGTGCGCCCGATATCGATGCACGCGCGGTGATGGCTGAGATGCGTGAGTTTGCGCCGCACTGGTTGGCAGGCTGCACACTTCGCGAAATCTGGTTTGAGCCGACCTTTCATAAGCATGTTGGGAAGCTGTGCCACGGCGTGCAAATCCACGCCGAGGGCGCGGCCTATGACCATAACGCGTTCAAGCCGTGGCGCGTGCAGGCGCTTGCCTTCAAGGCAATCCGTCGTCTTTACCCAGACTATGATCTGTGGCGCGATTTTCCCTACGAATATGAGCTTGGCAAGCTTGCGATTGATGTGATCAACGGCGGGCCGGGTTTGCGCGAATGGGTTGATAATCCGTCAAGCACTGCGGCTGATCTTGACGCAGTCACAGCGCCCGATGAAGCCGCGTGGGAAAGCGAAAGAGCGCAATTCCTGCGTTATTGAGCGACTTGATGTTGTTCGGCCATCAGCATTTCTATGCGCCGTTGGAGCAAGAGATTTTCGAGCCGTAAGCGGTTGATTTCGATGATCGCGGCTTTGGGCAATGCAATTGATTTCGGGCGTTTGAATAATGTGCTGAATGATCGCCCTTGGCTGCGAAGCCAATAGGCAATTGCGTCAAGCGGGCCGTTTTTTCGGTAGACGGTCACAGCGGCGCTGCGCGGCAATTGCCGTACCTCGGCGGGTGTATCAACTGGAACATTGTGAAGATGAGGGAGTGCTGCGGCTGGACAACTGGGGTGCACTTCATCACGCGGGGCTGCTTGATGTTGGACTTGTGCAATCTCAGGTGCAGTGGAGGCTAAACTCTGCTGTCCAGCCGCAGTTTTGCGACCCTGTGGGGGTTGCGAACGGTTTAAGGATGTTACTGGAGCTACATCCTTCAATGTGGTTGAAGCGCGCGCTTTGGTCGTCTTCACAATGGTTGTCGGAGGTTTCAACTTGGCAGATGCTGATTTCCGCACCAGCAGCCGTTCGGAGTTAATATCACGCACCGCGATGACAGGTGGCGGCATTTGTGTTGATCGCGTCCGCGCGCCCTTTGGCAAGTCTAGGATGATGTCAGAGGGAAAGGCCGGTGCAGGGTGAGGGGCGGCGAAAAAAATGCTCTTGTCGGGCTTTGGCGTTGAACGAATTCGTTTGGTTCGCAAAAGATTCTGTCGTGGATTTCCATCGGCTTTACTACGCGACATTTACCGTCCTTCCCCAAAGGATTGTGGTTAACAGTGTTTCTTGCACTAATTGTAGTGGGCAGCCAGATGAACATGATCCATTTTGACATGTTCTTGATCAGCGCAACGCTGGCTTGCCACTTACGTGTGAACTGTGCAGTATCGGGGCAAGAAAATAGGAGAGTCTTTTGAATCAGCAGGTTGGCGAAGTACCGATGCGTCCGGTGCCGATTGAGAAAGCCAATTCGCTGCGGCTTGTGCTGTGGATGCTGCTGATCGTTTATATCTTCAATTTTCTCGACCGCCAGATTCTCAACATTCTCGCCGAACCGATTAAGGCCGAGCTGGGTCTTAGCGATACCCAACTCGGCTTGCTTGCTGGCCCCGCCTTCGCAGTTTTTTATGCGGTAATGGGCATTCCGATAGCGCGCTTTGCTGACCGTGGCAGCACCAACCGGGTATCACTGATCTCGGTTTCGCTCGTCATCTGGTCAGGCATGACCGTGCTTTGCGGTTTTACCCAGAATTTTTGGCAGATGGCACTCGCGCGCATCGGCGTCGGGGTGGGTGAGGCTGGCTGCACGCCGTCTGCGCACAGCCTGATCAGTGACGCAGTCGCGCCCGAGAAGCGCGCGTCGGCCATCGCCTTTTATGGTATGGGTGTCCCGATCGGCACCTTGCTTGGCCTCGTCATCGGCGGGGTGGTCAACGATATCTGGGGATGGCGCGTTGCGTTGATGCTGGTCGGGGCGCCGGGCATCATGCTCGCTGTGCTGCTGCCGTTGTTGTTGCGTGAGCCGCGCCGCTTGGGCCTGACGAAAGAGGAAGTCGTCTCGTCCGGCCCGCCGCAGATACCCGTGCGTAAAGCAGTCGCCGAAATTTTTACCTCGCGCGCCTATGTTCTGCTGCTTGTCGCCGCCTCGTTCGCCGCTTTCCTTAGCTATGGCAAAGGGCTGTGGACGCTGTCTTTGTTCATCCGCAGCCATGGTATGACGACTACAGAAGTCGGACTAATCGGTTCAGTTACCATCGGCGTCGCAGGCGTGTTCGGCACATGGCTGGGTGGCTGGGCAGCGGATCGTTTTGGAGCAATCAATCGCCGACACATTCTGACACTGCCCGCGGTTGGTATGGCGCTTGCTGCGCCGATCCAGTTCCTCGGCTATGGCGCACCCATCTGGTGGGTAGCGGGGCTTCTGATACTTGTGCCGACCATCCTCAATGCCGCCTATTATGGCCCCACCTATGCCTGTGTGCAGGGGCTTGTGCGTAAGGAATTGCGGGCAGTCGCTGCCTCGGTTATGCTGTTTGGCCAGAACCTCATCGGCCTCGGCCTAGGCCCGTTCATTTTTGGTGCACTCTCGGACTGGCTGCAACCCGTGGCGGGCCCAGAAAGCGTGCGCTGGGTGCTATACGGCGCGGCATGGCTTGGGCTTATTCCGGCATTTTTCTTTTGGCGGGCGAGCCTAAGATTGAATGCGGAGCTTGATCAGAAGCGTTAATTCTTCCGCGTTAGCGCGCGCATCGCATCGTCAAGCCCCGCAAGCGTCAGCGGGAACATCCGGTCATTCATCAAATCCTTGAGCAGCTTGGTTGATTGTGAATAGCCCCAATGCTCCTTTGGCACTGGGTTAAGCCAAGCGGCGGCGGGATAAGTGTTGGTCAGCCGCTGCATCCACACCGTGCCCGATTCCTCGTTGAAATGTTCAACTGAACCGCCCGGATGGCTGATTTCATAAGGGCTCATCGCGGCATCGCCGACGAAGATGATTTTATAATCATGGTCATATTTATGGAGCACATCCCATGTTGGGGTGCGTTCGGCAAAGCGGCGTTTATTATCTTTCCACAGCCCTTCGTAGGGGCAGTTATGGAAATAGAAGAATTCGAGATTTTTGAACTCAGTCGTCGCGGCGCTGAACAATTCCTCACACAATTTGATATGGGGATCCATCGACCCGCCAACATCAAGAAACAAGAGCAGCTTGACCGCGTTGCGCCGTTCAGCGCGCATGTGAATGTCGAGCCAGCCCTGCTTTGCGGTGCCGCGCACCGTGCCATCAATATCAAGCTCATCAAGCGCGCCTTCGCGGGCGAATTTGCGTAGGCGGCGCAGCGCAATCTTGATGTTGCGGGTGCCGAGTTCCTTGGTTGAATCGAGGTTTTTGAACTCGCGCTTGTCCCATACTTTGAGCGCGCGGCCGTGCTTGCTCTCGCCGCCAATCCTAACACCTTCGGGATTATAGCCTGAATTGCCATAGGGCGAGGTGCCGCCGGTGCCGACCCACTTATTGCCGCCCTCATGCTTTTTTTGTTGTTCCTCAAGGCGTTTCTTGAGCGTCTCCATAATTTCATCCCAAGAGCCAAGCGCCTTGATCGCCTCCATCTCCTCAGGTGTCAGGAATTTCTCGGCCACCGCCTTGAGCCAGTCGGCGGGGATTTCGGCATTCTGTTCGCCGTACTGCGTGATGATGCCCTTGAACACCTTGGCAAACACCTGATCAAAGCGATCAAGCAGCCCCTCATCCTTCACAAAAATGGCGCGGCTGAGGTAATAAAATTCCTCCGGATTGCGCTCAATCACTTGCCTTTCAAGCGCCTCAAGCAGGATGAGATGCTCCTTCATGCTGGCCGCAATGCCAGCGGTGCGAAGCTCGTCGAGGAAGTTGAAGAACATGGGCTAAACCTTTAGGTGATTTTTGAGAAAGTTCACGCTATATTTGCTTGATGGATCAAAAAGCGATCAGGACAACGATTGACCGCGTCGGCCCCGAGTTAAAGGCGGCAGGCATATCCGCGCTGTATCTGTTCGGCTCGCAAGCGCGTGGTGATGCAAGTGAGGGTTCTGACATTGATCTGGCTTTTGATGTGGCGGAAGAGGCAAATGCCGATTTCAGCTTGGTTGATCAAGCGCGCGTGCAATTGCGGCTTGAAGAATTGATGGGGCAGAAGGTCGATTTCTTTGAACGGCGGGCCTTACTCCGTCGGTTCGGTGCCACGCTGGAACCTTTGTACAAGCTGCTATGAGCAGTCAGGATTTTCATAAGCTGACTGACTAGCATTAGCGAAGATATTTGCGGTATGGAGTTCGTCGAGGAAGTTGAAGAACATCAGGGTGCGATCCCTACTATTACTAGGGGAACGGCAGGAACGCCGCGTCCTTCGCGAATCAGGTTATAAAGTTGGCCCTCGTAATAGCTCGGTCCCGAAGACATCTGAGATTGAAGCGATTTCATTGGAAGTACTTCGATACCGACATCAATTTTATCACCAACGTAGAAAGCCATATGTTTGACAAACAGGTCATAGGCAACAAACGCGTACTTGCCGAATTGTACTTCTATCGCGACGCGATCCTTGACGAAATCGGTCTGATTATATGAGTAAAATGCTTCAGCTCCAGCAGCTATAATTTCAGCTTTTTGCTCTGACTCTAATAACTGCAAGGTTCTTCGAATGAGTTTTGCATCACCTGTGACCCAATGCGCACTCCGTTCTCCAGACCAACCTTTTTGTTCCAAGTTGATTTTTAGCGCATCGTTCATCTTTTTGGGAGCATATAGTATCTCTCCCTTTTTGCGAGCTTCCTTACTCACCTTTGTTTTGCAATCTTCCGCATTTACATCTGCGATGGCGTCGCATAACTCATCCCAAAGAGCAGGCTTATGAACCTTCAGATACTCATAACCATTGAGGTGAGAATAGGTTTCAACGATTTGCATCAATGACCCCCATTCCGTTTGGACGGATCGTAAACAGGCTTACCCATCGGACGGGTGGGAAGCAGTCCGGCGCGCATGAGGTGAACGCGTTCCCAAGCAATATCGACGTAGCTTTTGTCAGTGTCGCAGCCATATCCTGCGCGGTCATTTTTAACCGCAGCGACTACGCTTGAACCAACGCCCATATAGGGATCAAAAACATTGTCCCCAGGGCGAGTCATTGACAACACAAGGCGCTCAACCAACTCTACCGGAAACTGGCAAGGATGCGCTGTTTTCTCGACATGATTGTGCTTCACATTCGGGATAGTCCAAATGTCAGCAGGGTTTTTACCCAGTGGGTTCCCCGACAACTCCCCGATCTTCGGGCCCTTGAAATACTTTTTGCCGGGATATTTTGAGGGCACCCGCACGGGATCAAGATCAAATTCATAGTCATCTGATTTAGTAAACCACAGGATTGTTTCATAACGTCCGGAAAATCGCTTTGTGCAATGCAAGCCGTGTTCAAAATGCCAGATAATCCGATTGCGTAATTTCAAACCATGTTCTCGAAAAATCGGATAAAGAAGCATGTCAAGTGGGAATATCTCGCCATCGTCCACATGATTGCCAACTTGCCAGCAAAGTGAACCACGATCATCAAGTAGGCGCACACATTCTGAAATGACCTGCGCTTGGGACTTTACATAAGCGTCCAACGGTGACCGCCGCTCGTATCGCTTGCCAATGTTATAGGGTGGAGACGTAACAACCAGTTTCATCATTCCATCAGGAAAGTTCCGCATAAATGCAAGATTGTCTTCACACGCCATTTTAACATTTCGAGATGTTGGAAGCCGTTGGATTTGTGCCACAGAAGCCACTAGCGAATCCCCTTCATCCGACTCAGCGTGTTTATTCTTTGTTCTGTTAGTTCGTAGTCGCTTGTTCGGCAACAGCCTGATGCGGGAAAGTCGTGCTCGCTCCCGCACGGTTCACCCCTGCCTTCTTGCCATGAACGCCAATCGTTCAAACAGCATCACATCTTGCTCGTTCTTAAGCAAAGCCCCGTGCAAGGGTGGAATCGCTTTGGTCGGATCGCGGTTTTGCAGCACGTCGAGCGGCATATCTTCGGCGAGGAGCAGTTTGAGCCAATCGAGCAATTCACTGGTTGAGGGCTTTTTCTTGAGGCCGGGCACGTCACGAACTTCGTAGAATACGTCCATAGCCTTGCTGACAAGGATTTTCTGGATGCCGGGGAAGTGGACATCGACAATCGCCTGCATCGTCGCGCGGTCGGGAAATTTGATGTAGTGGAAAAAACAGCGGCGCAGGAATGCGTCGGGCAGTTCTTTTTCATTGTTCGACGTGATGATGACGATAGGCCGCTCTGCCGCCTTGATCGTTTCGTGGGTTTCGTAAACGTCGAAGCTCATCCGGTCGAGTTCCTGCAACAGATCGTTGGGAAATTCGATGTCAGCCTTATCAATCTCGTCGATCAGCAGGACTGGCAGTTCAGCGCTCGTAAATGCCTCCCACAGCTTGCCCTTGCGGATGTAATTGCGGATATCATGGACGCGCTCATCGCCAAGCTGACCATCGCGCAGCCGCGCAACCGCGTCATATTCATACAGCCCCTGATGCGCCTTGGTCGTCGACTTGACGTTCCACTCGATCAGCGGCGCGCCCATTGCGGTCGCGATTTCCTGCGCGAGGACGGTCTTGCCCGTGCCCGGCTCACCCTTGATCAGCAAAGGGCGGCGCAGCGTGATCGCCGCGTTGACCGCAACCTTAAGGTCATCGGTGGCTACATAATCTTTGGTGCCAGTAAAGCGCATCGTCTGCCTGTCCTTAACGTGAACGTAAACTCACATCGGGATAAGCAGGCTTTGGGGCATACGCAACCCCCTTAAATGATCAATATTCGCCGCGCGCAATCTGCCGTGCTTCGAGCAAATCAATCAAACCCCGGTGCTGATTGAGGATCTGCTGCGCGCCAAAAATCATCGCGCGCTCAATCGCGGGAGTCTGGCCAACATTTGCCGCAACATCCTGACACGCTTGCGCGCTTGGCAGGCTGCACGGCGGGATTTCAACGCTCCAGCGCGCCGCTGCCCGGTCAAGCACCGCGCGTACCGCCCACCAATCCATCACGAGCGCAAGTGCGGCACCAAGCGCACAGCCATCACGATCAGACCGCGCAAGCATATCAAGCGCATGACGCTGTCCGCCAACGGCTGATTCGCTCTCGGCCTGGCCCGGTGTGCTTGGCATTGGCCCGGCGGCAACAGTCAATTTGGTGAGCACGAGCCGTTCAACCGCAAAGCCGTCAACCGCTTCGATCAGCCACCCGCGCGCGCCGTCATGCGCAGAGCGCACCGCCGCCAGATCAACAACGCCGGGATGGCGACCATGCAGCCCGCACAGAAAATGGGCGACATCAGCCAAATTGCGCGTGGCAAATTTGCCCGAAATCAGATCAGCACTGGACATATAGTCATGCGCGCCGCTGCCCTCGGCGTGGACAAGATCGAGCAATAGCCCTGATTTCGCTGCCTGCTGTACTGTTTGACCTGACATACCCGCCATTGCATGTTCCTTAACTGCGCCGCCCGCCAAAAACCGCGTGCGCGCCGACATTAGAACAGCCCGTCTATACGAAGCACGTAAAGACAGGGTTTACAACGCGTTAGGCAATTCGAGAGGCGGAGTTAAAAGCGGTTAACCGTGGCACAGACACGCTGCCCCGTTCAAACGAGCTTCGCCGCAGGGATCAATGGCCCATCACACACCCGCCCAAGTAAATCTGCCTGATGTAGTTCCAATTCCACCAGCATCCTAAGCACATTAAGGACGTTGATCAACTCGCTTGTATGTTCGCGCAACCAATGATGGGGCTGCATATCGCACAGTGGCGTAGGCTTTGGCGAGTTCGGCGGGAGCGACATTGCTTACTAATTCTTCGGCAAAATTAGCTTTGTAGCGTTCCCAAGTTGCAGTAAGCAAATCACATGAACAAGTTCGAATATTTCGAGTTTTTTGCTGGCGGTGGCATGGCGCGCGCAGGACTTGGAAGCTGCTGGACATGCACGTTCGCAAATGACTTTGATGTGATGAAAGCGAACACATATCGCGCCAATTGGGGTGGCAGTGAACTCGTTATTAGCGACATCAACGCCATTCAAACGTCACAAATTGACGGTTTTGCTGACCTCGCCTGGGCGTCATTTCCCTGTCAGGATTTGAGCTTGGCAGGCAATACGATGGGAATCGGCACCGTCAATGAACAGACCCGATCAGGCGCATTTTGGGCGTTCTGGCGGCTTATGGAAGGGCTGATCAGCGAGCGCCGGGCTCCCGCAATGATTGTGCTCGAAAATGTTTATGGCTCGTTGACGGCCAATAAAGGACGTGATTTTGCTGCGATTGCTCGCTGCCTTGCGCTTGGGGGCTATCGTTTTGGTGCGATGGTGATTGATGCAGCGCGCTTCGTTCCCCAATCGCGCCCACGCGTATTCATTGTTGCGTTCAGAAGCGATATGACCATTCCTGAGCATCTTATTGCAAGTCAACCCGCGCCCGCTTGGCACCCGTCGGTGATGGAGGTTGCAATTGACCGGCTATCAGAAGTGGATCGCGAGAGCTGGCTATGGCTTATCCCACCAGAACCAAAGAACGATGTCAGGCCTTTATCTGATTTGATCCTAGATCAACCTGACGATGTAAAATGGAATTCTGTTGCTGAAACGAACAGACTTATTGCAATGATGAGTGACGTCAATCGCAACCGTCTTACAGCCATGCAGACTAAAGGAACGCGACTGGTCGGTACAATCTACAAGCGCACACGCGTTGATGGGGCAGGCGTTAGGCGGCAACGCGCCGAATTGCGTGATGACAATATTGCCGGATGCCTCCGTACGCCAGGAGGCGGATCGTCTCGGCAAACTATCGTTGTCGTGGAGGGAGCTTCTGTGCAAACCCGCTTGTTGTCTGCGCGGGAGGCTGCGCGGTTGATGGGACTGCCTGACAGTTACAAATTACCTCCCCGCTATAATGATGC
>JAYTMV010000418.1:0-4881 GCA_043728175.1 Sphingomonadales bacterium | reverse complement strand
TCAGCATTGAGGCTGCCGTCATCGAATGCGGGCACGGCGTCGCCGAAACTTTTGCGGTTTGATGCAGTCAGATAATCAAGCGCATCGACGACACCGGGTGCGCCAACTCCGGGGGCTTTGATCGCGCGCGGCTTATATACTCCCGTCGCAATCAGAATTGCGTCATGCCTTTGGCGGAGTTCATCAAGCGAGGCGTCGCGGCCAACTTCAAAATTTTCATGGAAAATAATTCCGCCTGCGCGCAGCCGCTCAACGCGGCGCATTACGACTGGCTTTTCAAGTTTGAAGCCGGGGATGCCGTAAGTCAGCAAGCCGCCCGCCCGGTCATAGCGGTCATAGACGTGGACGGAGTAGCCGAGCACACGGAGATATTCAGCCGTTGCCAAGCCTGCGGGGCCAGCGCCGATAATCCCGACTGACTGCCCGCGATCAGGCTGCGGCATCAGCGGCTCTACCCAGCCATTATCCCACGCTGTATCAGTGATATATTTTTCGACAGCACCAATGGTGACCGCACCGTGGCCTGCAAATTCAATCACGCAATTGCCCTCACACAGCCGGTCTTGCGGGCAAATGCGGCCGCAGATTTCGGGCATGGTTGAGGTGCTGTTTGACAGCTCAAATGCCTCACGCAGCCGCCCTTCGGCTGTCAGCTTGAGCCAATCGGGGATATGATTTTGTAAGGGGCAATGCACTGAACAATAGGGCACGCCGCACTGTGAACAGCGCGCAGACTGATCGCGCGCGTCGTCAGCCGGATAGCGATTGGCGATCTCATGAAAATCTTCGGCGCGCAAAGGGGCGGCGCGCTTTTCAGGATACGCCTGCGCGCTTCCGACAAATTTAAGCATCAGCGTATCAGCCATAGGAACCCCTCTTTCCGGCGGGCATAATATGCAATTGCCGCCCAGAGTCACGCGAAAAAGCAGTTATAGGTCAGCTATGCTGGCTTATATTGCCTTAATAATCACGCAGAACATCGAATATTGCGTTTTTCCGCCGAAACTACAGCCGTAACGGCTCTAAATTTGACCTAGCCACACTAAAGCAGCGCCTCCAGCAACGATTCGGTACCACGCGAAGGGGCCAAATCCAAATCGCGTCACCACGTTCAAAAAGAGTTTGATCACACCCAGCGCGACGATGAATGACACGACAAAGCCGACCGCGATCAAGCTCAGGCTATCGGTGGTAATTTCGGTTCGGTGCTTGAACAGTTGGAGGATCGTCGCCCCCGTCAGTGTTGGCAGTGCGAGGAAAAAGCTGAATTCAGCCGCCGTTTTGCGGTCAACCCCCATAGCCATCGCGCCGAGTATGGTTGCGCCTGAACGGCTGACGCCGGGGATCATCGCCAAACACTGAATAAGTCCGATAATCACCGATGTTCTAAGCGAGACCGCCGCGACGCCGCCCGACTCCTTTGGCCGCGCAAATTTTTCAACGATCAGGATTGCGACGCCGCCGATAATCAGGCTCCACGCGACGATCACTGCGTTTTCGAGCATCAGCTCAATCAAATCACCAAATGTCAGCCCGAGGATCACCGCCGGAATAAATGCGACCAGCAGGTTGCGGACAAAGGCAATCGCGCCCGCCTCAAGGCTGAACAGCCCGCGCAGCACATCCATGAAGGTGCGCCAATAAATGACGACAATCGCGAGGATCGCACCGGGCTGAATCGCGATGTTAAACACCGCCCATTTCTGCGCATCATAACCAAGCAGCTCAGTCGCGAGGATCAGGTGCCCGGTTGAAGAAACCGGCAGAAATTCAGTCAGCCCTTCAACAATGCCAAGGATGATCGCGGTCAAATAGTCGTTCACGCAGATGCCCCGAAACGCCCATGTTTGCGGTATTGCACCAGCCAGTCAGGCGCGATTGCCTCAAGCGGAGTCGGTGCGACGCCAAGCGCGCTGAGGCCAACAGCACCCGCGCTCACGACATTATCCGATTGCAGCATCAGCCACTGATCCCATGTCATCGGCGCACCGGGGAGCCAGCCAGTGAGCTTTGCCATGCCTGCGCCGATAATATCGCTGACTTGGAAATAATATTTCTTACGCCCGCAAGCCTGCGCAATCCATTGGTTGATTTCGAGCATCGAAAATGTCTGCGGCCCGCCCAGTTCAAACGTCTTGCCCGCTGCCTCGAGGCTCGCAAGAGCGGCCATCACCGCGTGCGCGACATCGCCGACGAACACGGGCTGAAACCGTGTCTCGGACGAAAACACAGGCACCACTGGCAGCATCCGGATGAGCCCGGCAAAGCGGTTGATAAATTGATCCTCGCGCCCAAAAATGATTGAGGGGCGAAAGATCACAGCGCCTGGAAACGCCGCGCGCACCGCCGCTTCCCCGTCGCCCTTTGATTTGCCATAACCCGAGGGCGATGCGCTATCCGCGCCGATCGCCGACATGTGGATGAACTGGCCGACCCCAGCTTTTGCCGCCGCCGCAGCGACGTTGGCCGCACCGCGATTTTGGATCATGTCCATATTATCAAAACTGCCGACCAGATTGATCGCGACATCAGCTTCATTCAGCGCGCGGGCGAGCGTTTCGGGCCTAGTCACGTCGGCGGCGACATAGGCAATCTGGCCCAGATTAGCCTGAGATTTCAGGAACCAGCCGCGCTTTGGATTGCGCGATGCAACGCGCACCCGCGCACCCGATTTTAGCAGCGCCTGCACAACATAGCGGCCAACGAAACCATCGCCGCCAAAAACCGTCACCAATTTCTCATTCATCATCATTTTGACCCAAGATTCTTGATCATAGTCCCCCGAAAGCGCCAATGCCCGCGCGGCGCGCGATTGACAAGCGCCAACCGCCCCCGCTAAGCGGCAGCGATGTTTCTACCCCCAAGCAATTGGGATATGTGCCCGGATGGCGGAATTGGTAGACGCACCAGCTTCAGGTGCTGGCGCTCGCAAGGGCGTGGAGGTTCGAGTCCTCTTCCGGGCACCAGTCTTCTGTCACCTCCACAAAAAACCAAGCGGGTGAAAATCCCGCTTGACAGCGTGACGCTGTTTCGGTACATATCGGGAACAGTGCAGAATTGCGAGTCGCCGCTTAGGCCCGCTCTGTTCACCACATCTGCACTTCTGTACGCCTGCAAAAGGAACCCCCACATGACCAAGCCCAAAAAACCGCGCGTTGGCGCGCGTGGATCATCTGTGCCTGCGCCCGCCATATCACACGCTCAGTCGCCCGCCACATCACGCCGCAAACCCAAGCAAAACCGCTGGAATGATGAACTGCGCGCGATTTTTATTGAAGAGCTTTATGAAACTTGCTGCGTCCGTGAAGCACTCAAAAAAACCGGAATGTCAGTCTCAGGGCTGTACAAACACCGCGCCAACACCCCCAAATTCCGCGAAATGTGGGATGAGGCGCTTGATGCGGGCTATGCCATGCTCGAAAGCGAAATGCTTGACCGCGCACGCAATGGCCAGATTCAGGAGGTCGCAGGCAAGGGCGGCGAAATCATCCGGATCAAGGTGATTTCGAACCAGCTTGGTTTGTCACTGCTGCGAATGCACATTGACCGCGTCGCCAAAATCCGCGCCGCACGCGCCGAACGCCCCTTTGCAGAGGATGCCGCCGAAGTCCGCCGCGAGATTCTCGCCCGGCTTGAACGGATGAGAGTTAACAGAGCGAACAACCGCGCCGAAACGGCCAATGCCGAACAGGCGCAAACCGAAGTCATACCCTCACCCTGCTCGCCCGCACCCCAAATCCACGCCTTTGGTGGTTGACCATCGCGGGAGCGTGTGTGGCCGGTAGTTCCTCCCCGACACGGGGAGGAATTACCCGACCACTGCCCCTCGCGCATAAGCGCGCAGAAAAACCATCACGCCGTGACGGACGCGCGCGCTGATGATGTCGGGTGGAAGCGCGCCGAGCAAGCCCATTTGCGCCTCCATTTTGGCCATCCCGAACCACAGTCCAGCCATATCTTCAGCAGCTTTGGGCAGATCGGGCACGGTCAATTCGCCAGACTGCACGCCCCGCGCAATGATCGTTTCAAGCAAACGCTTAATCTGGTGTGGGCCTGCCGTCATAAAGCGTTTGGCAAGCCCCGGATTCTTCACCGCCTCGGCCACCAACAACCGATCAAAATTGATGATGCGCGGCGAAAGGACAAAACCGATGAAGACTTCGCCCAGATTGATCAGACTTTGTTCAAGCGATAGGTCAGCCGTAACAAGCTGTGCAACTGCGGCCTTAATTTGATCGGCTTCACGCGTGACGACGGCTTCAAACAGCGTCTCCTTATCACCGAAATGGCCGTAAACCGTCACCTTGGAAACACCCGCATCCGCAGCGATACGCTCAATCGTTGCCGCGCTAAACCCTTGCGCGAAGAAGGCTGTTTCAGCCGCGCTCAGGATCAATTCGCGCTTTGCACTATCCTTGGGGCGGCCAAGGCTAAGGGGTAAATCCTGTATCATATCGATTTATTAAACGTTGACGTACAATAATTCAACTGGCATTTACGACCCATGCAAAACGAGTCGAACGGATGAACTGGGTCGCGATCCGGATGCTGACCGGGGACAGGGTGAAATTCCTTGGCCTGGTGTTTGGGATAGCCTTTTCAACACTCCTGATCACGCAACAATTGACGTTGTTTATCGGTCTGATCCAGCGCGGCGGGACAGCGGTTGAGGCCGTGCCCACCGCCAATGTTTGGGTGATGGATCCCGCAACGCAGACGGTGGATGTGATTTACCCAATGCCTGTAACAGCGCTTGAGCGGGTGCGCAGTGTGCCCGGCGTTGCGTTCGCATCGCCCTTCATCCGCACCGTTGCAACGATCCGCACGGCCGAGGGCAATCTTGAGGGCGTATCCATAATCGGGGTTGATGATGCAACGCTG
>JAYTMV010000417.1:0-1888 GCA_043728175.1 Sphingomonadales bacterium | reverse complement strand
TCAACACACGTCGATCCTAGTTCGGCCCCGTCAGAACCTGCGTTTCCGCATGTTTTGGTGGAGCCGCCGGGTACCGCCCCCGGGTCCGCTGCATCTATTGCACGGCATCATTTATCGCCATAGCCAGACGAATCTGGCAAAGCCTATATAGGCGCTCGTTCCTTAATGAACAAGGAACACTCTCAGGGGTTGTCCAAATTCCTACCAACGACTAGGGGAATGGCCATGTTGACACAGCGTTCGCGTTACGGCCTTCGCGCCATGCTCCTCATTGCAAGTGATCCGGCTGGCAACCCGCCAGTGCCGATGAGCCGAATTGCAAGCGAGGCGCAAATTCCCCGCAAATTCCTCGAAATCATCTTGTCCGAGCTTAAAAACGCCAATTTGGTGGTGAGTACGCGCGGCAAGCACGGCGGGTTTAAGCTCGCCCGGCCAGCGCATATGATTTCGCTTGGCGATATCATCCGGGTGATCGAAGGGCCGCTCGCACTTGTCCCGTGCGTCAGCCGCACCGCGTATAAACGGTGTAAAGATTGTCACGACGAAGATGCTTGCGCGATCCGGCGCGCGATGATGATCGTGCGCGATGATACGGCACGGATTCTTGACGGCACGAGCCTTGCCGCCGCGACAGAAGAATCCCGCGCGGCGGCATAGTGCAAATTATTTTTTAAGCGATTCGCTAATTTCGCGGAGCAGCAGAATATCTTCAGGTGTGCCAGCATCATCGGCACGCTTCATCATTTTGTTTGCTGAGCGCACAATCATGAAAATCACAAACGCTAAAATCAGGAAATTGATCAGCGCTGTGATGAAATTACCATAAGCAAATACGCCGACATTGGCCGCCTTCATTGCCTCAAGCGTATTTGCGGTTCCTTCGGGGACAGTCCCTAACGCAATGAACTTATTGGAAAAATCGACGCCACCACCGGTCAGCAGACCAATAACCGGCATCAGCAAATCGTCAGTGAACGATGCAATGATTTTACCAAACGCAGCCCCGATCAACACACCAACGGCAAGATCGAGAACATTCCCCTTATTAACAAATGCCTTAAACTCTTCAAACATGGTAAACCCTCCATTATTATAGGCGAGGCGAAACTGTCAGACTTGTCGAGAATTGCAAGCATATTGCGGTTGGCTTCAGGACACCCTATCTCTCTTTTGTCATTCCAACGGGAGTTTGCCTGATATGTCACTGCGTCGTTCAACCCTTGCCCTGCTCGCGCCACTTGCAGCGCTTTCCCTATCAGCCTGCGGCGTCAACAGCGTTCCGACGGCTGAGGAAAATGCCAAAGCGAAATGGGCCAATGTTCAGGCCGATTATCAGCGCCGGGCCGATTTGATCCCCAATCTGGTTGAAACCGTAAAAGGCTTTGCCAAGCAGGAGCAGGGTACGCTTACCGCCGTTGTTGAAGCGCGCGCCAAGGCAACGTCGGTTCAGCTAAATGCCGGTGATCTGAGTGACCCTGCCAAGGTTGCCGCGTTCCAGACGGCTCAATCGCAGCTAAGCGGCTCGCTTGGCCGTTTGCTTGCCACGGTCGAAGCTTATCCTGACCTTAAGTCGAATGCCAATTTCCTTGCGCTGCAATCGCAGCTTGAGGGCACCGAAAACCGCATCAATATTTCAACCAAAGATTATAATGAGGCAGTGCAATCCTATAACACCACGATCCGCACTTTCCCCGATGCGATTGGCGCGAAGATTTTCTACGGTGCCAAGCCAATGGAAACCTTCAAGGCGACCGCGCCCAACGCTGATCGCGCACCAACGGTGAAGTTCTAAAGAAAGGCAAAGCCCTTGAACGCGCTCGTCATTCCCGCGCAGGCGGGAATCCATAAACTCCGAACTCCTGAGGTTATGGATTCCCGCCTGCGCGGG
>JAYTMV010000416.1:0-1904 GCA_043728175.1 Sphingomonadales bacterium | reverse complement strand
CGAAGATGCGCCCGGTTTCATTGGTCGCGTCGGCACTTTGCTGGGCGAGAATAAGCTCAACATCGGCACCTTCCACCTTGGCCGCCGTGCCGCAGGCGGTGAGGCGGTGCTGCTGCTTTCAATGGATGATGCGATTCCTGAGCCTGTGCTGTGGGAGGCCTGTCGCCTGCCCGGGGTGAAGACCGTGAAGGCGCTGCGGTTCTAGCCGATGACCACAGGCCTGCTCCCCACTGGATTTCGTGACCGCTTGCCGCCCGAGGCTGATGCTTCGGCGCGGCTGGTGCGCAGTATGCTCGATAGCATCGCGGCTTACGGCTATGAACGCGTGCAAACCCCGCTGGCTGAATTTGAGGCAAGCCTGACCGAAGCACTCGGCACAAGCTCACGCGATTTGCTGCGCTTTGTTGATCCGGTGTCGGGCGAAACGATGGCGGTGCGCAGCGATATTACTGGCCAGATTGGCCGGATCGCCAAAACCCGGATGGGCCATCACCCGCGCCCGCTTCGCCTCTCCTACGGCGGGCCAGTGGTCAAACTGCGCAGTACGCAACTCCGCCCTGAGCGTGAGATGATGCAGGTTGGCGCTGAACTCATCGGGCGTGATAGCGTTGCCGCCGCAAGCGAGATTATCACCGTGGCGATTGAGGCGCTCAAAGCGGCGGGCGTTGGCGAAATCACGCTTGATCTGACGCTGCCCAACCTGATTGATGTGCTTGCCCCAGACGGCGATGTCGCGGCGCTGAAAAGCCGGCTTGATGCCAAGGATGCGGGCGGGGTGTCACCCGAATTTGCGCCGCTGATTGCGGCGGCCGGGCCATTCCCCGATGCGCTTGATCGGCTGCGCGCGTTTGACACGGGCGGCAAGCTTGCTTCGCGGATTACAGCCCTCGAAACCATCGTTGCTGGGTTGCCAAACGACATCAATGTCACGCTTGACCCAACCGAGCGCCACGGTTTTGAATATCAGACGTGGCTCGGCTTTTCGCTCTTTTCAGCCCAAGCCTCGGGCGAAATCGGGCGCGGCGGCAGTTACCGGATCGGGAGCGAAGCCGCGATTGGATTTTCGGCGTACATTGATCCGCTGATTGATGCTGGCCTCGCGCGCGGCGAACGGCGGCGGCTGTTCCTGCCGTTTGGCACGCCCGCCGAACAGGCGTCGGCACTGCGCAAAGCAGGTTGGGTGACAGTGGCTGCGCTTGAAGAGGGCGATAGCGCAGAGGCGCAAATCTGTTCGCACATCCTCAAAAACGGGGAAGCCGTCGCGCTATAATTTTGGCGCGTCTGTCCCACCCTCACTCTTCGGCTGCAACGATCCGGCCTTGCGCCGCTGCTCCATCCGGTCCTTAATTTCAGCGCGGCAGCCATCTGAAAGCTGGCTCACTTTGTCCTTCAGGCAGGCTTTCATCGCCCCGCGCTCTGGCCTGCCCTCTCCCGAAAAGCACAGCGTGCGCACTTCCTTGCGGCACTCCATGCCAAGCCGCTGCCGCTCCTGCGCCACGCCAGCCGATGCCGCGAGTGCGAGTGAAACCCCTGCCAAAACCCATTTCTTCATGACTAACCCCTCGGATGTTCGCTTTCCAGTAGACCTCGCGGCCCCAACGCAATAACGCACGGCGCGGATAAACCCTTCGCGAACAGGATCATCATGGCAAATGTAACCGTAATCGGCGCGCAGTGGGGCGACGAAGGCAAGGGCAAGATTGTCGATTGGCTTGCCAGCCGCGCCGATGTCGTCGTGCGGTTTCAGGGCGGGCATAATGCCGGGCACACACTCGTCGTTGGCGATCAAGTCTATAAGCTTTCGCTGCTCCCCTCGGGCATCGTGCGCGGTACGCTCTCGGTCATCGGCAACGGCGTCGTGCTTGATCCGTGGCATTTCCGTGATGAGGTTGCCAAGCTCAAGG
>JAYTMV010000415.1:0-7325 GCA_043728175.1 Sphingomonadales bacterium | reverse complement strand
GATTGATTTTGCTGAGGTAGTCGTGCTGCTGCTTGATGCGACGCGCGGGCTTGAGGCGCAGGATTTGCGGATTGCCGATCAGATATTCTCCGAAGGCCGCGCGCTCGTGATTGCACTCAACAAGTGGGACGTCGCCGAGAATGGATCAAGCCTGTATCAGGGTGTACGCGGTGCGCTTGAAGAGGGTTTCAGCCAAGTACGCGGGGTGCCGCTGCTGACGATTTCCGCTGCGACGGGCAAGGGCATTGACCAGCTTTTGGAAGCCGCATTTGAAACGCGTGCGGCGTGGAGCCAGCGCATCGGCACCGGCGCGCTCAACCGCTGGTTTGAAAATGCGGTTGAGAAAAACCCGCCGCCCGCACCTGGTGGCCGACGGATCAAGCTGCGTTATGCCACCCAGATCAAAACGCGCCCGCCAAGCTTCGTCATCTTCGGCACGCGCGTTGATCAACTGCCCGAAAGCTATCGCCGTTACCTTGTTAACGGCATCCGCCGCGAACTCGGCTTCGGCGCGGTGCCCGTGCGCCTGACGCTGCGCGCGCCAAAGAATCCGTTTGATGATAAGGGCGATTAGTCCGCAATAAACGGATTGCGAATGGTCAGCCGTCCTTGAATGACCATGCCGTGCTGCATGTCTTCGCTGTAGAGGGTGTCGCATTCGGCGAGGTATGCCGCTGCAACGATAAACCCGTCATATATGTTTAGCTTATATCGCTCGGCGAGTGCGCGGCCGAGATCGTGCGTCGCCTCATCGACCGGGCGCACCTGCGCGACGTATGTGCGAATAAGCGCCACAGCATCTGCTACCTCTGGCCAGCCATACTTCCATTTCCGCCGCGCGACATTGGCAAACTCGTTCAACACCTGCACACTGATCGTGGCATCGCGGACAACAGATAACGCAGCCTGATTTTGCGAGACTACCGAAAAGCAGTAACAGACAATATTGCTGTCAACAAAATGCGCCACGCCGCTTAACCGCGCATATCGGCGGCATTCCGATCAATTTTCCAGTCTTTGGGCAACGAGCGCTGCATCGCGGTAATCCTCGCAAGCGCCTCTTCGCGGGTCATTTTAGGCAGCGCCTTTCTCAGCGCAAGAACGTCTCGCGTAACAACATCACCCTCTTGCAAATCAAGCTCTTTTGCCATTTTTGCGGGCAATCGAACCGCAAGGCCATTACCCCATTTAGCGACTTTAAGCAGTTCCATATTATACCTCATTGAATATACATCATGCTTATATGTATATCATTTCATCCCAAATGGCAAGATCGCCTGATACACCTCCACCCCCGGTGCGCCGACAATATCTACCCCTGATTTAAGCATGAAATAGTGCCGCACAATCTCTGCCTGTTGCTCAATTCCGTAGCGTTTGAAAGGCAATCCCGGTTTGATCGCATAATCATATCGGCAAAAAGGATGCCGCGCGAGCGGTAGGAAAATGCCCTGCTGATGCTGCCAGACATGCACCATTTCATGGATGAATAGTCCTTGGCTGCTGATATCCTGCCCGCAGAAATCATCACAGTACAGCCCGCCCTTGGGGTGAAACCACAGCGCACCGTTGGGCGCCATCGTCACGCGGCGCGGCTGAAACCACCACCATTTGCGTTCGTTGATTGTAACGCGGGCATAATCAATTGCATCGCCGAAAACCGATTGGGCTAGGGCAACCTCATCTGGAGTCAGTGTGCGCTGTGTCAATGATTATGGTGCCCCGGCGCGTCGGCACCTGCCGCGATGACTTCAGCCTGCGTTTCGAGTTTGGCTCCGCTCGCGAAATTCAATACCAGCGGCATCTTCCCGCCAACGGCAACCTTGGGCGATACATCAAACAGCATCACATGCTTCCCACCCGATGCAAAAGCGATTTCGGCTTTTGCAGGTATATCAAGCCCGTCGGCAAGCGGTGTCATTTTCATCATGCCGCCCTCCATCTTGGTATCATGGAGTTCGGCGCGCACTACCATTGGCGAGGAAACCGACATCAACCGGTCCGCCGTTGGGCCGCCGTTTAATGCAAAATAGGCAGCGGATGGATTGCCGCTCACCGCAGAGAGCCGGACAAAGGCTTGGTCAACATTCAACTTATCATGCGAAGCGCCGCCACAAGCCGTAAGGGCAAGCGCGACAAGCGGTGTGATCAAACGAAAGGCGCGCATTTATAAGCTCCCGAGACTGATGAATGCTCATCTAGGTAGCCCAAAGCCTTGCGACAAGCAAAATGCCTCCTATATCGCATGACGAAGCACGACATTGCGCTCAGTCGCGGCGTCGCCACCAACACATTCGTAAATACAAGAGGGACAACATGGCAAAAGTTATCGGGATTGATTTGGGTACTACCAATTCATGCGTTGCAGTGATGGAGGGCGGCAAGCCCAAGGTGATTGAAAATGCCGAAGGCGCACGGACAACCCCGTCTATTGTTGCCTTCGCCAAAGACGGTGAGCGCCTCATCGGTCAGCCTGCCAAGCGTCAGGCCGTCACCAACCCTGAAAACACCATCTTTGCGGTAAAGCGTTTGATTGGCCGTCGTTTTGATGATCCGATGACCAAGAAAGATATGGGCCTCGTCCCTTACACCATCACCAAAGGTAAGACCGGCGATGCGTGGGTCAAAGCAGGTGGCGAAGATTATTCGCCTTCGCAGATCAGCGCTTTCACGCTTCAGAAGATGAAGGAAACCGCTGAGAGCTATCTCGGCGAAACCGTAACGCAGGCGGTGATCACAGTTCCGGCATATTTCAACGATGCCCAGCGTCAAGCAACCAAGGATGCCGGACAGATTGCTGGCCTTGAAGTGCTGCGCATCATTAACGAGCCAACCGCCGCAGCGCTTGCTTACGGGCTTGAAAAGAATGATGGCAAACTGATCGCGGTGTATGATCTTGGCGGCGGTACGTTTGACATCTCAGTTCTTGAAATCGGCGACGGCGTGTTTGAGGTTAAATCGACCAATGGCGATACCTTCCTTGGTGGCGAAGATTTTGACGCGACCATTGTTGAATTCCTTGCGGCCGAATTCAAAAAGGCTGAAGGCATTGATCTGAAATCAGATAAGCTTGCACTCCAACGCCTGCGTGAAGCGGCTGAAAAGGCGAAGATTGAGCTTTCCTCGGCGCAAACAACCGAGGTCAACCTGCCCTTCATCACGGCGGACTCAACTGGGCCAAAGCATCTCGTCAAATCGATCACGCGTTCTGATCTTGAAAAGATGGTTGAAGACCTGATCAAGCGCACGCTCGGCCCCTGCAAGCAAGCACTCAAGGACGCTGGCGTAAAGCCCGCCGATATCGCCGAAGTCGTTCTCGTTGGCGGTATGTCGCGGATGCCGCGCGTGCGTGAACTTGTGAAAGATTTCTTCGGCAAAGAACCGCACACTGGCGTCAATCCCGATGAAGTCGTCGCGATGGGTGCCGCGATTCAGGCGGGCGTATTGCAAGGCGATGTGAAGGATGTTCTCCTGCTCGACGTGACCCCGCTTTCGCTCGGCATCGAAACGCTTGGCGGCGTGTTCACGCGGATGATTGATCGCAACACGACGATCCCGACCAAGAAGAGCCAAGTCTATTCAACAGCGGACGACAATCAGGGCGCGGTTACGATCCGGGTATTCCAGGGCGAGCGCGAAATGGCGGCGGATAATAAGCTGCTTGGCAATTTTGATCTTGTCGGCATTCCCCCCGCACCGCGCGGCGTGCCGCAAATTGAAGTAACGTTCGATATCGACGCCAATGGCCTTGTCAGCGTTAACGCGAAGGACAAGGGTACAGGCAAGGAACAGCAGATCAAGATCCAAGCCTCGGGCGGCTTGTCCGATGCGGACATCGATCAAATGGTGCGCGATGCCGAAGCCTTCGCCGAAGAAGACAAGAAGCGCCGCGCGGCTGCCGAAGCCAAGAATAATGCCGAAAGCCTGATCCACACAACCGAGCGTCAATTGGTTGAACATGCCGACAAGGTTGATGAAGCGCTCAAAACTGAGATTGAGGCAGCCATCGCTGAAACCAAGACTGCGGTTGAGGGCGGCGATCCCGAAGCAATGACAGAAAAGGCGCAAGCGCTTGCACAAGTGGCGATGAAGATGGGTCAGGCGATCTACGAAAAGGAACAGGCAAGTGCTGCCTCACCTTCGGAAGACGGCCCCAAGGATGATGATGTCGTCGATGCCGAGTTTTCCGAAGTGGATGAAAATAAGGGATAAGCCCTTCTCCCTCTCCCCTTCAGGGGAGAGGGCCGGGGAGAGGGCTTTTTGATGTCTGACGATTATTACGAACTGCTAGTGGTTGAGCGCTCCGCCGATGACGGGGTGATCAAATCGTCATACCGTAAGCTGGCGATGCGCTGGCATCCTGACAAAAACCCCGGCGATACCGCCGCTGAAGCCAAGTTCAAGGCGATCAGCGAAGCCTATGACATCCTAAAAGACCCGCAAAAACGTGCTGCCTATGATCGTTATGGCAAGGCGGCGTTTCAAAATGGCGGCGGGGCTGGCCCTGATGTTGGTGGGTTCTCCGATATTTTCGAAAATATCTTTGGCGAATTTATGGGCGGCGGTCGCGGTGGCGGCGGGCGTCAACGCGGGCCGCAGCGCGGTGCTGATTTACGCTATGACATGGAAATCACGCTTGAAGATGCGTACCACGGCAAGGCGACCGAGATTACCGTTGAGGTGTCAGTTCAATGCGCGCCGTGCGACGGCTCTGGCGCGACGCCGGGTACGGGCGCAAAAGCATGCGGCACTTGCGGTGGACGTGGTCAGGTGCGCGCGCAGCAGGGCTTTTTCGTGGTTGAACGCCCCTGCCCTGCCTGTCACGGCGCTGGCAAGATTATCAGCGATCCGTGTCGTGAATGTCGCGGTGAGGGCCGGGTTGATAAAACCAAGACGCTTTCAGTCAATGTGCCGCCCGGTGTTGATGATGGCACGCGTATCCGTCTGACTGGCGAAGGCGAAGCGGGTGGGCGAGGTGCACCAGCGGGTGACCTCTACATATTCCTCCACGTCAAACGCCACGCAATTTTCCAGCGTGAGGGCACGACGCTTTTCGCCCAAGCACCGATTAGCTTCACCACCGCAGCGCTAGGCGGAACAATTGTCGTGCCGGGGCTTGACCGGGTGGATCATGAAATTCGCATTCCTGCGGGCATTCAATCGGGCAAGCAGATCCGCCAGCGCGGGGTTGGAATGCCCGTCCTCAACGGGCGCGGCACCGGCGATCTTGTCGTACAGATTGAGGTCGAAACGCCAACCAAGCTAAGCGCGAAACAAAAAGAATTGCTTGAACAATTCCGCGCCACCGAAACCGGTGAGGAAAGCCCCCAAAGCACAGGCTTTTTTTCCAAGCTGAAAGGCGTATGGGACGATTTAACTGAATAGGAGTTTCGCCATGCGCTTTGTTGCCAGCCTTTCACTGTTAGCCCTTGCCACGACCGCCTCGGCGCAGCCAGCGAACGTAAAAATCACGGCTGAAAACCTCGCCCCCGGTGTTGATGTTTTATTCGGCCAAGGCGGCAATATCGGTGTTTCGCACGGCGAGGATGGCACCGTGTTGATTGATGATCAGTTCGCGCCTCTGACCCCGAAGATTCAAGCTGCGGTGACGGCGCTCGGCGCAACGCCAGTTAAATTCCTGATCAACACCCACTGGCACGGCGATCATACGGGGGGGAATGAGAATTTTGGGAAGGCTGGTGCGCTGATCATGGCGCATGATAATGTCCGTGTGCGGATGGCATCGCCGCAAACACGCGGTGACCGGACGACGCCCGCATCGCCGAAAATTGCGCTGCCCGTTGTGACTTATCATGACGGGCTTTCGCTGCACTTGAACGGTGATGAAGTGCGCACGCACCATATGCACGATGCGCATACCGACGGCGATTCCATCGTCATCTGGAAGAAAGCCAATGTTGTTCACATGGGCGATCTTTATTTTAACAAGGTCACGCTGCCGTTCGTTGATCTCAATTCGGGTGGCAGCATCAAGGGGATGCTGGCCGCGATTGAAAAAACGCTGACGCTGATCAACCCGCAGACCAAGGTCATCCCCGGCCACGGGCCGATGGCAAGCCATGCTGACTTGGTTGGATACCGCGACATGCTGAGATCAATTATTGGTGCAGTGCAGGCCGGTATCACCGCAGGCAAAAGCGTCGATCAAATCAAGGCGATGAAGCCAGCGGCAAAGTGGAACGTTCCCGGCGGTTTCATCAGCGGCGATGCGTTTGTCGAAATGGCGTATAAAAGCCTGACCACACCCGACAAACCAGCGCACGTCATGCCCGACAATCACGTTCACTAACCCCTTAGCAAACGCAATAAAAAGGCCCGGTGGCAGATGCCAACGAGCCTTTTTTGTTCGGGGGATGCGAGCCTGTTTAGGCGCCGACGATGATTGCGACAAAAAGAAACTGTGCCGCCAAAGCAACTGCAAGGCTCGCGGAACGTACAACATAGGTCATGACAAATCCTTTCACTTGCATGATTGAAACGGCTCATCCGTTTCAATGCGCAACCTATGCTGCAAATGCTAAGAAACTGCAAACGTAACAACTGCAATCACGATTGCAGTTTTTGCATGTCATGCCGTTTAAGTCAGACTTTGTCGGGGTTTTGCGCCGCTGCTGCGCCGTGTGGCTTCTTACCATTCGACTTAGTTTCGACCTGATCGCCACCAATTTCGGTATCTTCTAAGTCCGATCCGGGTTGGGGCGTATTATCATTATCTTGCATCTTACTTGCCTCCATGTCTGGTAGGCGACAGCTTACTCGAAGCCCATCGACAATAGCAATCGTGAAAAGTCTGGACTGCTGCGCAATGGATCGAGCAGTGGGTCGGTGCGACTGAGCAATAAGCCAGAATCGCCACTTTTTTCGGCCTTCTGAAGCGTTGCAAGTGCGCTCGCGGTCTCACCCCATTTGGCGAGCACTTGCGCTTGCTGATAAAGTGCGCTGTCGCCCTGTGTAACAACCAGCTTATCAAAGGCTGCGCGCGACGCGGCTACGTTACCCATCATGCGCTCGACTATAGAAATTCCGGCGAGAGCAAATGCCGAACTGCCATCCTGCCCATAAGCCGCGCGCGCCTCCTTGAATTTCCCAAGGCCTAGCAGCGCGTCACCGATTGAGGCATTCGAAACACTCAGTTTGGCATTGAGCGACAGAGCCTTTTGGTTGAGCTTAATCGACTCGGCAAAGCGCCGCGCGGCATATTCGACTGTAGCCGCCGTCCGAAATGTGCGCGGATTAAGCGGATCGAGCAGCAGCGCGCGCTTGATCGCATCTTTGGCTGGCGCATCGCGACCGCAGCGTGCGCT
>JAYTMV010000414.1:0-20354 GCA_043728175.1 Sphingomonadales bacterium | reverse complement strand
ATCCGTTCAAGCGCAGCCTCAAGCGTTGGGTAGCGCTTTGGCTGTCGTCCAGCCGCGCCGCGCTTGTCATCAATCCATTTGCGAAAACGTGTGCGGATGCCAATCGCATCACGCTCAGCCTCAATCTTGGGGGAGGGGCCAAGCCCTTCAATCGCGACCAGTTTGCGGACATTTTCGGGATAAAGCCCAGTGTAACGCGTCGCGATATTACCACCCATCGAATGCGCAACGATCGTGACCGGCGCAAGGTTCAACTGATGCACCAACTGCGCCAAATCATAAACAAAGGCCGACATTTCATAATTGCCGTCGGGTGACCAAGCACTGTCCCCGTGACCGCGCAAATCGGGCGCGATAATATGCCAATCGCTGCGCAATTCCTCGGCGACCCAATCCCAACTGCGGCAATGATCGCGGCCCCCGTGGATCAGGAGCAGCGGCGGCGCATCAGGATTGCCCCAATCGGCATAGTTGAGCTTGAGCCGCTGCGAAATGAAGCTGTTGGTGGTTGGGCCTTGAAGAGTCATGCCGCGCGTTAACACCAATTTCGCGCGGCACGTCAATTCCAGTTTATTGTATCTGTCCCTGCCCGAGCAGCGTTTTTTGCCAAAACATCAGGCTCGTCCAGAATTGATAATCGATATTTTCCTTCTTGGCGAAGCCGTGGCCTTCATTCTGGCCAAGCAGGCTCCACGCGATGCCGCCCTTGGCTCGGATCGCCTTGATGATCTGATCAGCCTCTGATGCTGGCACACGCGGATCATTGCCGCCCGTCACCACCATCATCGGCTTGGTAATTTCACTGACGCGGGTCAGCGGCGAAATTTCGAGCAACTTGGCGCGCTGTGCCGGATCACGTTCGTCGCCGTATTCGGGACGGCGCAAATCGCGGCGATAGCTTTGGGTGTTTTCAAGGAACGTCACAAAGTTCGATATCGCTACGATGCAGTTGGTGCTGGTTAATCGGTCGCGGTAGTGAATGGCGGCGGCGTAACACATATAGCCGCCATAGGAGCCGCCCGTCACTGCAAAGCGCTTTGCATCAAGCCCCGCATCATTGCCCAGCACATCGAGAAATGCCCCAATATCTTTGACCGAATCCTCGCGCTTGAACGGGCCATTATCGAGGCTGACGAAGGTTTTGCCATAACCTGTTGAGCCGCGCACATTGGGATAGAAGATCGCGATGCCTTGTTCATTGAGCAAATAATTGCTGCGGCCCTGAAATCCGGGGCGGCTTTGGCCCTCTGGCCCGCCATGGATATTGATGATCAGCGGGCGCTTGCCGGGGAATTTTGCTGGATCAGGGCGATAGAGGAAGCCCGACACTTCAAGGCCGTCAAAACTTTTGACCGCGATAAGTGAAGGATCAACATTCTTGGCAACATCAAGTCCGCCGGTTTCACTCTCTGTCCAGCGCGTGATCGCAAGCGTTTTGGGATTGATGCTATAGGCATCAGCCGCACTTTTGGCCGAGGTGAAGGTGATGCCGATATCGCCCCATTCGGCAATCTCAAGCCCGCCGACGATGCCCGCTGGCAGTCCGTTCACCACACGCACCGCATTTGTTTGCGGGTTGAGCAGCTTCAACTTGCTTTGCCCCGCTTCGTTAGTGACATAGGCAATCGCTTTGCCATCGGGTGCAATGTCAAACGTATCAACATCCCATTTTTCGGCTGGCCCGCGCGGCGCAAACGCGCCAGTCACGGGGTCAAGGATGCCCAGCCGTTGAAATTCTGAGCCTTCATCTGAAGTCACCCATAATGCGCCATCTGGAGTATATTCAATGCGACCATAAGCGATGTTTTTGGCATGATCACCAATCGCCGTCATTTTGCCTGTTGCGATATCAAGCCGCGAAAGGTTGACCTTTGTAACCGAGATATATTGTGCGACGATCGCTGATTTTTTATCGGGTGCGAATGCCGCTATCGCCCAGCCGCCGCCCTTAACTTCAGCTACCATGCGGTTGGTTTTCGGGTCACGCGGGTTCATCACATAAAGATCATTATCAGTGCCGTTGCGCCGGGTTGAGCTATACCCAATCAATTCGCCGTCTTTGCTCCACGCGTTCAGGCTGTTGCGGCTTTTGCCGTCAGTTAGAAGCGTAAGCTGACCACCCTTGAGCGTAAAAATCTGAAAGAATTCGCCGCCGCCAACATCTTTTTGAACCAGCAAGATATCGCCGCGCTTTGGTGCCCAACTGCCATTGCCGACGGGTTCGGCCTCAAAACTAATCTGTTTGCGCGCCATCATTGGCCCGGAAACGCGGTGAAGCTGGGCGGTATTGCCAAATCGTGTGGCGACCAACATCGATTTATCTGTGGGATGCCAATCAACAAAGCTTGCGGTGCGAAACTCCATATAAGGCCGCGTCTTGACCGCGAGTTCATCGGGCACTGCCGGAATGCCGTCTGCGACGAGCGCAGCCGGCTTTGGCACATCGGCAAAGGCGGGAACGGTGATGGCTGAAAGACTTGCCAGAAACAGGATCGCGCGCATGATAACTCCCCTTATGTGTTTTTAATTCTTACCGTGCGGGTTGGCATATGACCAACGAAAGTCGCCAATTCTTATCCACCAAACACGAAAAATCATCGACCAAGGGGTAGCCCAATCTCGCGAAGCCTGTATCGTGAACGCAAAATGGTGATACGACAGGGGATAATCCGATTATGCAGAGTTTGTTGATTAGTGCGGCGGGGATTGCCCTACTTTTATTGATTGCCTTCGCGCTCTCGTCAGACCGTAAGAATATCCGGCTCCGCGTGGTGGGTGCGGCGTTTGCGATGCAGGCTGGGATCGCCTTGATAGTGCTTTATGTCCCTGCGGGTAAGCGCGTGATTGCGGCCATGTCTCAAGGCGTTTCAAATCTGCTTGGTTATGCGCAGGCGGGGATTGATTTCCTGTTCGGGCCACTCGCCAAACCCGAAATTGGCGGAAGCAGCTTCGCGATTGCCGCACTTCCCGTCATCATCTTTTTCGCGTCGCTCATTTCCATCCTCTATTATCTCGGCATCATGCAGTTGATCGTCAAATGGGTCGGCGGCGGCATTCAGAAAGTGACGGGTGTTTCCAAGGTTGAGTCGCTCTGTGCTGCGGCCAATATATTTGTTGGGCAAAGCGAAAGCCCGCTTGTCATTCGCCCCTATCTGGCGAGCCTTACGCCGTCACAGCTTTTCCTCGTGATGACATCTGGGATGGCGGGCGTCGCGGGCACGATCCTTGCGGCCTATGCCTCAATGGGGATCAAGATCGACTATCTCCTCGCGGCGAGTTTTATGGCGGCGCCCGGTGGCATTCTCATGGCCAAAATCATGATGCCTGATGATCCAAACGACAAAGAAATTGATCCTGTGGTCTTTGCTGACGCCAGCCATGATGAGGAAAAGCCTGCCAATGTGATTATGGCGGCGGCACAGGGCGCGCAAACTGGGGTGAAGCTTGCGGTTGCAGTGGGGGCGATGGTGCTGGCATTTGTGGCGCTGGTTGCGCTCGCCAATGGGATATTAGGGGGGGTAGGGGCGTGGTTTGGCTATCCCGATCTCAGTTTTCAGGCGATTTTGGGGACAGTGTTCAAGCCTATCATGTATTTGATCGGTGTGCCGTGGAATGAGGCGGGTGCGGCGGGCGGCCTGTTTGGCACTAAGGTTGTCCTCAATGAGTTTGTGGCGTTTATCAGCCTCGGCCAAAACACCGCGCTTTCGCCGCTCTCGGTTGCGATCATCACTTTTGCGCTGTGCGGTTTTGCCAATTTCAGTTCAATCGCGATCCAGATGGCGGTGACGGGCAGCCTTGCCCCCAATCAGCGGCCGATGATTGCAAAGCTTGGTATTAAGGCGCTCATTGCGGGCAGTTTGGCAAATCTGATGAGTGCGGCGCTTGCGGGGATGCTGCTTGGCGGCTAGTCGCTCTGAATGAATGATACACGCCCTCTTATCGTTGGTATCGGCGGCACTGGCAGTGCCACTGGCTCAACTGAACGTATCCTGCGCTACGCCCTCAACGCGGCCGAAAGTGCTGGCGCAGAGACGTTATTTTTCGACGGCAAGGCGCTTAATATGCCAATGTACAGCTATGGCGGCGCGCGCACAGAACCCGCATTAGCGTTAATCTCTGCATTGCGCCGCGCAGACGGAATCATCATCGCGTCACCGGGCTATCACGGCACAGTATCGGGATTGATCAAGAATGCCCTCGACTATGTTGAGGATATGGCGAAGGATGAGCGCGTTTATTTTGAAGGCCGTGCGGTTGGCCTGATCGCGGTTGCGGCAGGCTGGCAGGCGACGGGGTCAACGCTCGCTACGCTGCGCAGCATTACCCATGCACTGCGCGGCTGGCCAACGCCAATGGCGGTCGCGATCAATTCTGCCCAGCCTGTATTTGATAGCGAAGGTGCACTGATTGACGGGGCTATCGCTAACCAATTAAACGTTCTTGCGGGCCAAGTCGTTGAATTTGCACGGATGCGGGCGCTCGATGTACTTGGCCGCGCGGCATCTCACGCGGCAACTGACTGATCAGGCGACTTTTCCAAACACCCCGTTTGTTTCATCAAGGACATGCAATAGTCCGTCCTCAATCGCGAAATATGCGCCGTGAAGGGTAATCTGTCCTTTTGCTTCACGCGATCGGATGCAGGGAAAAGTGCGTAGATTGGCAAGGCTGACCTTGACTGCTTCATGCTCCATGGCGCGGAGCGCCACGCTATCATGATCATGGCCATGCGCGCTCACCACTTTGGCGCGCGCATCGTCAAGCATATCAATCCAGCGGGCGATGAAACCGCCTTCGCCCGGCTGCGCATCCTTAAAACCCTGTGTCAGTGCGGCGAGGCAACCTCCGCAGCCGCCGTGTCCCATCACCACAATTTCAGGCACATTAAGCTGCGTGACTGCAAATTCGAGCGCCGCTGACACGCCGTGTCGACCTTCGCTGAGCTCAAACGGAGGGACAAGATTGGCGACGTTGCGCACGACAAACATCTCGCCGGGCGACGCATCAAAGATGGTCGCAGGATCAACCCGGCTATCTGAACACGCAATCACCATCACTTTTGGTGACTGGCTTTCGGCGAGTTCAGCCCAGCGTTGACGTTCACGGCGCCATCCGCTTGTTCGAAACCGTTGGTAACCAGCGAGGAGTGTTGCGAAATCTGTCATATTAACCCGCTAGCTGGCAATACAGGGAATTGGCAACACAAACTGCTTCAACGGCGGGCAATCAGGCGCTAAGGAGCGTGATATGTCAGAAGTTCAACTCACAGCCCGCATTCGCAAGCCTGACTGGATCAGGGTAAAAGCACCAACCTCAGTTGGTTTCGCTGAAACCAAAGCGATTATGCGGCGACTCAATCTTGCAACAGTGTGCGAAGAGGCCGCTTGCCCCAACATCGGCGAATGCTGGACGAAAAAGCACGCGACCGTGATGATCATGGGCGACACCTGCACCCGCGCTTGTGCGTTTTGCAACGTGAAAACCGGAATGCCGCGCGCACTAGATGCAAGCGAGCCTCAGCATGTTGCCGATGCGGCTGCCGAACTTGGCCTCAAGCATATTGTGGTGACGAGTGTTGACCGTGATGACCTTGCCGATGGCGGCGCATCGCATTTCGTGAAAGTGATTGAGGCGCTTCGTCGGACGACACCGAACACGACGATTGAGATTTTAACGCCCGATTTTCGCAACAAAGCTGAAGCTGCCGTTGAGGCAATTATTGCAGCTAGACCCGATGTTTACAACCATAACCTCGAAACTGTTCCAAGGTTATATCCGACGATTCGACCCGGTGCGCGCTACTATGCGTCGCTTCGTTTGCTTGAAAGCGTTAAGCGGCACGATCCGTCGATTTTCACCAAGTCAGGCGTTATGCTTGGCCTTGGTGAGGAGCGGCTTGAGGTGCATCAGGTAATGGATGACATGCGCTCCGCCGATGTCGATTTCCTCACTATGGGACAATATCTGCAACCAACGCCCAAGCACACCAAGGTCATCGAATTCGTGCCGCCGCGCGCCTTTGATGCCTATGCCGCGATTGCGCGCGCAAAAGGGTTTTTGCTCGTTGCTGCAACGCCGCTGACACGGTCAAGTTATCACGCCGACCGTGATTTTGCGTCGATGCAAAGCGCGCGTGCTGCGCAACTTGCGGCAAAAAATAGCGTTCATGCCAAAGCATAGCGAAACGCGCGTGCTCAAGTGGAGCGCGACCCAGATGTTCGATCTTGTCGCTGATGTCGCGCGTTACGGAGAGTTTCTGCCCTGGGTCAGCGCAGTGCGGATACGTTCAAATACTGATCAAGAAATGATGGCAGACCTCATCGTCGGGTTCAAAGGGCTGCGCGAGAATTTTACGTCACGCGTCGTAAAATCGCGGCCATCAACGATTCAAGTTGATTATATCGACGGCCCGCTCAAATTTTTGCGCAATGAATGGCATTTCTCGGATCACCCTGCTGGTGGCTGTAACATCGATTTTTCGGTTGATTTTGCGTTCAAATCAAAAATTTTTGAGGCGCTTGCAGGTCAGGTGTTTGAACGCGCACTCAACAAGATGACAGATGCATTCGTTACGCGAGCCGAGGCGCTTTATGGCTCAGCACCCGGCATCAGTAACTCAAGCGCAACCAGCGCTGCTTGAATTCGGATTTCGCCGCGCCCGATATCGCCAAACTGCTTTGTATCCGCGACTACATCTTTAGGGTTTTCACCCCGCTTTGCTCGTGCGAAAACTACTGTGCCGACGGGCTTTTGCGCGGTACCGCCATCGGGGCCAGCAATGCCTGTAATTGCCACCGCAACATCGGCGTCTGACCGATCAAGCGCGCCCTGTGCCATACCCCAAGCCGTAGCAATGGAAACGGCACCAAAGGTCTCCAATATATCGGTAGCAACTTTGAGGTTCAATATTTTGGCGCTGTTGGCGTAAGTGATAAAACCAGCCTCAAACACATCTGAGCTGCCGGGGATGGCGGTAAGTGCCGCAGAGACCAGCCCACCAGTGCAGCTTTCCGCGACAACAATACGCCTGCCAATCGCGAGATTTGCGGAGATCACTTCCCAAGCAAGCGCAACGAGGCGTTCATCGATTCCGTCAATCACTTGCTGCTAGCCCCAACAGTTGCTGTGGGCGGAGGCGCTGCGCAAAGCGCGATTGGCAATCGCGCCCGCGTGGTGGGACTTCCGGTTTCGAGCATTGCCGTAATCAGCATCGCCATATTGCGCGTGGGAAGGGGTTGGAGGATGTTGATAAAGCGGTCAGCCGTAATGCAGTCTTTGCCTTGCAGATTTTGGACAACGCCACCTGCAATAGTTTTTTCGATCAAGGGCTTAAGTGCCTTTTCTCCCATCATTTTCGCAATAGGGAGGCCAGAAACTTTATCAAACGCGGCGCTCGCGACTGGCCATGCCTTGTCTGCATCGACTTGATACCGCGCAGCGGTGACGACGCCTGATTGCACTAATGAGGCAGTCGCCGGAAGCGTCTTGGCGCAATGAACCGAGATCGCGCGGACGGCGGCGGGCAGGGCGTATGTCACCAATCCCTCGGCTTCTTCGCCCGAAAGGCAGGATTTTGTCGCGCTTTGTGCTATTGCCGTCGTGGGTAGCTCAGCAATCAGTCCGCATAAAATCGCCCAGTGGATGGTTTTTCCAAATATCATCAAAAGCTCCTGATGGTGGCAATCGCCTGTGCCGCGATGCCTTCACCGCGCCCGGTAAAGCCAAGTCGTTCGGTCGTCGTTGCTTTCACGCTAACCCGCGTCATTTCGATACGCAACAATTCAGAAAGCCGCATGCGCATTGCTTCGCGGTAAGGCCCGATTTTGGGCATTTCGCAAATGATGGTAATATCAACATGATCGATAATCCCGCCACGCTGATCAACAAGATCACGCGCATATTCTAAGAATTTGGCGGAGTCCGCGCCTTTCCACTGTGGATCTGACGGCGGGAAGTGATCCCCAATATCGCCAGCCCCAATCGCGCCAAATATAGCATCGGCAAGCGCATGAAGCGCAACATCAGCATCGCTATGGCCTGCAAGTCCGTGGGTATGAGGCACCGCAACCCCGCACAGCCAGAGCGGAAGCTCGGCCTCAAGTCGGTGCACGTCAAACCCAAGTCCAGTGCGGCTAATCAACCCAGCACTAAGACGTGCCTCGGCGAGCGCAAAATCATCAGCATGAGTAATTTTTTCGAGCATTATATCGCCTTTCACCATTGCCACCTTGAAGCCGCCCGCGCGAAACATTTGCGCGTCATCGGTTGCAACGCCGCCCGACCATAGCCGATGTGACGTCATGGCGGCGTCAAAATGTGCCGCTTGCGGCGTTTGCACGCGAACAAGGGTATCGCGATTAACGACATCACCAAGCACAAGATCATTCTGCGCCAACGTATCATTCAGTGGTAACACAGGCACTGCACATGGCGCGTTTTCAAGGGCTGCAAGCAAGCGATCAATTACCGCAAGTGGAAGCAGTGGACGCGCCGCATCATGAATGAAGACAAGCTTCGCGCCGCCGTCTGTCGCAATAGCTTCAAGCCCGGCGCGCACTGAGTCGATCCGGTTAAGCCCGCCCATAACTGCACCTGCTATTGTGCGTCCGGCAAGGGCGTCATGGAGTAAGTCCTGCTGACCCTCACCGACAACAACATAAATTGCACCAATCGCGGGATGCGCAGCAAACGCATCAACAGCGCGCGCAATCATGGGGATGCTCGCCAACCGCACATATTGCTTTGGTAGCGTTCCGCCTGCGCGCACGCCTTTCCCGGCAGCAACAATAAGCGCGACGTTACGGCATTCAGGCATGGCGTCTATTTGTCCTTTTCTGGAAGGGCCGAATCCGCGCCAGAACAGCCGCGCTTTGGCATATTTGGATGCTTGCGAATAGTATTGTTGCACTGCGGCATGAAGTCAGGTATGAAAGTGCCTGTTTTTTAGGCATTACTATGACACGAATTAAGCCAATCGCCATCGGCCCGATTATAATCGAAACGCCTGTTATCCTCGCGCCGATGACAGGGGTGACGGATATGCCGTTCCGCAAGATTGTGCGCCATTATGGCTCTGGCTTGAATGTGACTGAGATGATTGCGAGCCAGGCGATGATTCGCGAAACCCGCCAATCGCTGCAAAAGGCCGCATGGGACGCAGTTGAAGAACCGATATCGATGCAACTTGCAGGCTGCGCGCCTTATGAAATGGGTGAGGCGGCGAAACTCAACGAAGATCGCGGGGCCGCAATTATCGATATCAACATGGGTTGCCCGGTGAAGAAAGTCGTCAATGGTGACGCCGGTTCGGCATTGATGCGCGATCTTCCACTTGCCGCGAGTATCATCAAGGCGACGGTTGATGCAGTCAAAGTCCCAGTGACTGTCAAGATGCGGATGGGATGGGATCATAACAGCCTCAACGCGCCCGAACTTGCCCATATTGCCGAGGATTTGGGCGCGCAGTTAATCACCGTTCACGGGCGGACGCGCTGCCAAATGTATAAAGGGTCGGCTGATTGGGCGTTCATTCGGCGGGTGAAAAACGCGGTGCGCATTCCAGTGATTGCAAACGGTGACATTTGCTCGGTTGAAGACGCACAGACAGCACTTGAACAATCGGGTGCTGACGGCGTGATGATTGGCAGGGGGGCTTACGGTCGCCCTTGGTTGCTTGCGCAGGTGATGCAGGCGTTGACAGGGCGGGTGGTGACGACTGACCCGACGATTGAAGAGCAATATCATTTAATTACAAAACATTACCAAGCAATGCTCGAACATTATGACAATATAACAGGCGTCAATATGGCGCGCAAACATATTGGCTGGTACACCAAGGGCCTGACTGGATCAGCCGAGTTTCGCAATGCGGTCAATCAAATAGGTGATCCAAAGGTCGTCCTTGAAATGCTTGAGCAATTTTATACGCCTTGGCTATCAAAGGCCGCCGCTTGACCTTTAGCGAGGCCATGCCTTCGGCGGATGAGCTCCTCGCTGGGCTTCACACCGCCTTGATTGTTATCAATCGATCAGGGCTGATCGTTCGCGCCAATGCGGCGGCAGAGGTGTTGCTCAACGAAAGCGCGTCGCATCTGATCGGTTGTCGTCTGATTGATGTTGTCAAAGTTCCCGAGAGCTATTTGCCAATTGATGGCAGCGTCTTGGCGGCGTTTGATGTTGATATCGCAACACGCAAAGGTGGGCGTTTTCGCGGAGATTATCATGCAAATCCGCTCAGCGATTATCCCGGCTGGTATATTATTTCGATGAATCCAGTCGCCGGGGTTCAACACCGAAATCAGCGGCTAGAACGGCGCAGCGGCGCGCGCACTGCAATTGGCGTGGCCGCAATGCTGGCGCATGAGATTAAAAACCCGCTGTCGGGGATTCGCGGGGCGGCACAATTGCTCGATAAGCATGTGTCACCCGAAGATGCCGTGATGACAAAGCTGATCCGCACTGAGGTTGACCGGATCGCAGCTCTGATTGACCAGATGCAGGGCTTCACTGATACGCGGCCAATCGATTTTACCGCCGACAACATCCACCAGATGATCGATCATGCGCGCAATGTGGCCCAGAGCGGCTTTGGCGCGCAGATTGAGATTGTTGAGGTTTATGATCCGTCACTGCCGATGGTGCGCGTTCACCGCGACTCAATGATCCAGGTTTTGCTCAATCTCCTTAAAAACGCGGCTGAAACCGTGGAAGGCAGTGAAAAACGCACAATCAAGCTAACAACGCGCTATCGCCACGGTGTTTCAGTGGCGACGAATGACGGGGCGAAGCGCTTGGTATTGCCAATTGAACTCTGCGTGATTGATGACGGGCCAGGGGTGCCTGCCGAGCTTGCCGAAAATCTGTTTGAACCATTTGTGTCCTCAAAGCGCAGCGGGCGTGGGCTCGGCCTCGCGCTTGTGGATAAGCTTGTCCGCGATATGGGCGGGATCATCCAATATGCCCGTGAAGGAAGGCCCGAAATGACTGTGTTTCGCATCTTGCTGCCACGTGCCGATATGGTGGCGCTGTGAACGGGGGCCGTATCTTGGTTGTTGATGATGATGAAGCGATTCGCACCGTCGTTTCAGAGGCGCTGCGCCGCGATGGCCATTTGGTTGCAGCGGCAGCAAGTGTGGCCGAGCAGCGCGCGCTGATGGAGAGTTTTGCGCCTGATCTGCTAATTACTGATGTCATTCTGCCCGATGGCAATGGGCTTGATCTTGTTCCCGAATGGCTGGCGCGAAATCCTGAGATGCCGATCATCATTTTTTCGGCGCAGAACACACTGTCAACTGCCGTCCGTGCGACCGAGCAAGGCGCGTTTGAATATTTACCCAAGCCATTTGACCTTGATGAATTGTGTCGCGCGGTGCGCGATGGATTGCGGCGGCGGGCAGGGGGCAGCGTCCCCGCAGTTTCCGATGATCATGACGCCTTGCCACTGATTGGCCGCTCACCTGCGATGCAGGATGTTTACCGTACGATTGCGCGGGTTGTGCCCAATGATCTGACGGTATTGATCCTTGGTGAATCAGGCACCGGAAAGGAACTTGTCGCGCGCGCGGTGCATGATTTGGGCGCACGTAAGTTGCGGCCCTTTATTGCGGTTAACATGGCTGCAATCCCGCGTGATCTCATCGAGGCGGAGCTATTCGGCCATGAACGCGGTGCCTTTACCGGGGCGGCGGCGCGCGTTTCGGGTCGGTTTGAGCAAGCAGCTGGCGGCACACTGTTTCTTGATGAAATTGGCGATATGCCGATGGAGGCGCAAACCCGGCTGCTCCGCGTATTGCAATCTGGCGAGTTCACCACTGTTGGCGGCAGTCGTGCCATTCGTGCAAATGTCCGCATTATTGCCGCCACACACAAAAATCTGGTTGATTTGATTGCAGGGGGCGGGTTTCGCGAGGATCTCTACTACCGGCTTAACGTCATCCCGATTTCAGTGCCGCCGCTGCGCCACCGGGGGGATGACATCGCCCTTCTTGCCCGCCACTTCCTTGACCGGGCGGCGAGCGATGGCCTGCCCCGCAAATCGTTGGCGCTAAGTGGCGGGGCACGTCTTACGCGCCATGATTGGCCGGGCAATGTCCGTGAACTTGAAAACATGATGCGTCGGTTGGCCGTTCTGGCCCGCGATGAAGTAATTACTGACGAATTGGTTGACCAACAGCTTGATCAGGCGATTGCGAACACCCCGCCTGCTGCTGCGCTCCAATTTGCTGACGAAAGCCTATCGCTCGCGGTGCAGCAGCACCTTAGTCACTATTTCGCTAGTTTTGGGGCGGACTTACCCCCCGATGGCCTCCATCACAGGCTGATCGAAGCGATTGAACGGCCGTTGCTTGTTGCCACAATGACGGCCGTTCGTGGGAACCAGATCCGTGCGGCAAAGCTGCTCGGCATCAACCGAAACACACTGCGCAAAAAACTGTCCGAGCTCAGTATCGATCCGTCGCACGGTCGTAACGTGAAGGTTTAACCGACTTTGACGTGGTTTGCGGCTAAATGAACACACACTGTGTTGGAAATGCCACGAAAATAGCGTAAGCCACGTGCAGATGGTAAATCCTTTAACGCCTGCGCTTGATCAGTGGTTTCGCCGACTGTCAATTATGACGCGTCGCCGCCGAATGTTGCCAAGAATTGAGCTGGCAACGTTCCTCCTAATGCTGATCATCGCAATGGTCACTTATCTGATCCTTACGACGAGCAATAGCAACGCGCAGCCAGTGACGCCGCCCGTCGTCGCGCTGCTGTTGGTTGCAAATCTCATTCCAGCGATTGCGCTGATCGTCTTATTTGGTCGCCGTGTAGCCAAGCAGCGTGCTGCCCTTTCGCCGGTAGGGGGTAATGGCCGCCTACATGTCCGGCTCGTCGCGCTCTTCTCGATGATTTCGAGCATTCCGCTGCTCATGCTGGTCGTTTTCGCTTCGCTCTTGTTTCAATACGGCGTTGAGTTTTGGTACTCTGATCGCGCGCGCAGCATGTTTGAAAATGCGAACACGCTTGCGCAAACATTTTATGCCGAAAAACAGCAACGCATCATCCGAGAAACCGAATTGATGGCGAGCGACCTCAGTTTTAATCTTTCGGTTGCGCCAGTTCAGAGCAAATCCTTCAATGAGAATTTTGCATACCAAGTTTATGTGCGCGAACTTTCCGAGGCCGCAATCGTCAAGATCACGCCCAAAGGTGGCTCGCAATCGATCGCGCTTGTTAACCCCTATGATCGCCCAACCGACAATTGGGTGACACCTGCAGTGGTTGATCAACTTCGCAAATCAAAGCGGACGGTGTTTCAGGATCGTTTGGGCAGAATGCAGGCGATTACGCCTCTGCCGGGTACGCCTGACGCCTATGTTTACGCCGCGCGTGTCAGTGATGAGCAAGCGTTGGCGCAGACCAAGCGGTTTTCACTCGTCCTCAAAAACTACAATGATTTGGTTGAGCGTTCGCGCAATCTTCAGCTTCAATTTCACGCGGCGCTGATGGCGATTACGCTACTGATTGTTGGGCTTGCGGTCTGGGTCGCGTTGCAATTTGCAGATCGGCTAGTGAAGCCCGTGGGAGAGTTGGTGGACGCTGCAAGGCGCGTTACCGCAGGCGATCTTACTGCCCGCGTCGCACCGACTAAATCACGCGATGAGGTGGGCACGCTTGCCAATGCGTTTAACCGAATGACCGAGCGTCTTGAAGGGCAACGCCGTGAACTTGTTGAGGTTTCGGATCAGATTGACCGTCGCCGCGCCTTTATTGAGGCGGTGCTGACCGGAGTAACCGCCGGCGTTGTTGCGGTTGGTGAGGATCACCGAATCCGAATTATGAACCGTTCGGCCATGGCTTTGCTTGAAACCGACACCGCTATTGGTGAACCGCTGTCAAGCATCGCACCTGATCTTGATGCGGTTTTGCAGCGCGGAATGAATGATGAAATCGTCGAGATTGAAAATGCAAATGGCGCGCGGACGCTCGCTGTCAAGATTACGCGCGATGAGCTTGGTCACGTGCTGACTTTTGATGATATTACCGCGCAATTGGCCGATCAGCGCCGCGCCGCATGGGCCGATGTTGCACGGCGGATCGCGCACGAAATCAAAAACCCACTGACTCCGATTCAGCTTGCCGCTGACCGTCTAAAACGTCGGTTCAGCAAGGAAATTCAAACCGATCCTGCGATGTTTGAACGGCTGACCGATACGATCGTTCGGCAGGTCGGCGATTTGCGGCGGATGGTTGATGAATTCTCATCATTCGCTCGGATGCCGAAACCCGTGTTTCGTGATGAGTCGATGATTGATATTTGTCGGCAGGCGGTTTTTCTTCAAGAAGTGGCGCATACAGAAATTGATTTTCAAATTATCGCCAATGATCCCTCACTTTCAATGGTGTGTGATCGCCGTCAGTTGACTCAGGCGCTGACCAACCTCGTCAAGAATGCGATTGAGGCGATCACGTCAGGCGCTGAATTAGATGCGGCGCATCGCGGCGATATAAAGATCACATTGGCGCGCGAACCCGACAAAGGCGTAATCCTGTCTGTAGCGGATAACGGAATTGGGCTACCGCTGGAGCGTGAACGATTGGCCGAGCCGTATATGACGACGCGAGAGCGCGGTACCGGGCTTGGCCTCGCCATTGTTAAGAAAATTGTTGAAGAGCATGGAGGCCGCATGAGTTTTTCGGATCGCGATGGAGGTGGCACGATTGTAACGCTGGCATTTGATGAAAATTTTGCCGCGTTAGTGGCTGATGATCAGGATGACGGCGCTGAGTCCACGCCGCGTAACCTCACCAGAATGATGAGCCGCTAAGTCATGGCGCTTGATATCCTGATCGTTGACGATGAAAGCGATATTCGCGAAATCGTCGCAGGCGTCCTTGAAGATGACGGTTATGAAACGCGCAGTGCCGCCGATAGCGACTCCGCTTTGGCCGCGATTGCCGACCGACGACCATCGCTTGTCTTGCTTGATGTTTGGCTCAAAGGCTCCCGGCTTGACGGGCTTGAGGTGCTTGATGAAATTAAGCGGCGCGATCCGTCACTTCCGGTGCTGGTGATATCAGGCCACGGTAATCTTGATACCGCAGTCGCGGCGATCCGGCGCGGTGCTGCTGACTTTATTGAAAAGCCGTTTGAGGCTGAGCATCTGCTCCATCTTGTCGCGCGCGCTACCGAAACAGAGCGCCTTCGCCGCGAAAATGCCGATTTGCGTGCGCAGATTGGGCTTGATGATGAATTAACTGGGACATCAAGCACGATCAACACGATCCGTGCCACGCTCAAACGTGTTGCGCCCACCGGAAGCCGGGTTTTACTCACTGGGCCAGCAGGCGTTGGTAAGGAAGTCGCGGCGCGCCTGCTGCACAAGTGGAGCAATCGTTCTAGCGGCCCCTTCATCGTCGCGAGTGCTGCTCGAATGACGCCAGAGCAGGTTGAGGAGATCCTGTTCGGACGTGAACTGGGCGATGATGAAATCCATCCCGGATTGCTTGAGCGCGCGCATGGTGGAACGCTATTTCTCGATGAGATTGCCGATATGCCGCTCAATACTCAGGCGCGAATCTTGCGCGTACTGACTGATCAGAGTTTTGCGCGCATTGGCGGTACGCGGATGGTGAAGGTTGATGTCCGAGTTGTTTCGGCTACGTCGCGTGACTTGATTGAAGAAATCCGCCTCGGTCGTTTCCGCGAGGATTTCTTTTACCGGCTCAATGTCGTGCCGATCCATTTGCCACCACTCACTGAGCGGCGTGAGGATATCCCAGCGTTGGTCGATCATTTCGTCGCCTGCTTCGCCACTGAACGGCGTATCCGTACGCCCGCGATTGCGACAGAAGCGATAGCGGCGCTTCAAGCCTATGACTGGCCGGGCAATGTGCGCCAGTTGCGCAACATTGTTGAACGCACGATCATCCTTGCGCCAGGCGAACGGATTGGCCGGATTGACGTAGATATGCTACCGACCGAGATCATCAACGAAACACAGGCATCGGGTAGTGGCACCGTTAATGCGATGATGGGTGTCCCACTTCGGGAAGCGCGTGAGACGTTTGAACGCGAATATCTGCGCATCCAAATTCGTCGTTTTTCAGGGAATATCTCGCGAACGGCGACGTTTATCGGAATGGAGCGATCGGCACTTCACCGCAAACTCAAGATTTTGGGGATGGCTGAACTTCGCCATGAGGATGACGAAAGCTGCTGACGCGCGCACTTTTCCATGCTAACCAATCCTTGTTGTAGAGCAAGGTCTACACACACGACGCCGCGTAACGGCGCAGGAGCGGGCGATGACCCGCCAATAGTATAAGAGGTTAAAAATGCCCGAGAAGTCAAACAACCTTCAGGATATCTTCCTGAATGCCCTCCGCAAGACCAAAACCCCAGTGACGATGTTCCTAGTGAAGGGCGTTAAGCTTCAAGGAATTATCACATGGTTTGATAATTTTTCGGTGCTGCTGCGCCGTGATGGCCAATCGCAATTGATCTATAAACATGCGATTTCAACCGTAATGCCGAGTGCGGCTGTCGATTTAGTTCCAATCGCGGCGGCATTTGAACAAGCCGAGCGCAAGGGCCGCCATTTGCAGGATGTGTTCCTGTCGCACGTCCAAAAAACATTTAATCCAGTGACGATGTTTCTCGTCAACGGTGTGATGTTGCAGGGCGAAATTGCCGCTTATGATTTATTCTGTATGCTGCTCCAACGCGATGGCATGGTACAACTTGTTTACAAGCACGCAATTTCGACGGTTCAGCCGGCCAATCCGCTTAATCTTGCTGAAGAAGATGACGCAGGCGACGATTGAGCGTTTTTTCCCGAAGTAGTGATGACGGTGTCGCGCGCGGTGCGCGTGCCGTCGTCATTTGCCCAGAAACGGGTCGATCAAAGCTGCGCGGCACTGATGCACGGCTGGAAGAGGCGGCAGGGCTTGCGGCCGCCATTGGCATTGATGTGGTTGACCGAGTGGGTGTCAAAGTCCGCGATATAAGGCCAGCGACGCTATTTGGCAGTGGCCAACTCGAAACTCTAAGCGCCAATGTCAACATGCACGAAGCTGAGCTTGTTATCGTTGATACGTCGCTGACCCCGGTGCAGCAGCGCAATCTCGAAACCGCGTTCAAGGCCAAGGTGATTGACCGAACCGGGCTGATCCTCGAAATTTTTGGCGAACGCGCCGCAAGTGCCGAAGGGCGCTTACAAGTAGAGCTTGCCCATCTTGATTATCAGGCAGGGCGGTTGGTGCGCAGCTGGACTCACCTTGAGCGGCAGCGCGGTGGCTTCGGCTTTCTCGGTGGGCCGGGTGAAACACAGATTGAGGCCGATAGGCGGATGATCCGTGACCGCATGGCCAAGCTCCGCCGTGAACTTGCTGACGTTAGTCGTACCCGCACGCTTCACCGCAGCCGTCGTAAACGCGCGCCGTGGCCAGTGATTGCGCTGGTTGGTTATACCAACGCAGGAAAATCAACGCTTTTCAATCGCTTAACGGGTGCTTCTGTTATGGCGGAGGATTTACTCTTCGCTACGCTTGACCCAACGATGCGGCATATCTCGCTACCCGGTATTGATAAGGCGATTTTGTCCGATACCGTCGGGTTCGTCTCCGACCTGCCGACCCAGCTTGTCGCCGCGTTTCACGCCACGCTTGAGGAAGTGATCGATGCTGACCTGATCCTTCATGTCCGCGACATATCGCATGAGGACAGCGACGCGCAGCGCGATGACGTGATCAAAGTGCTCAGTGATATCGGGATTAGCGGCGAAAATGGTGCGCCGCTGATCGAAGCATGGAACAAGATTGATCTGCTGAGCGCCGAAGCACAGGCATTTCATAAGGCCGAAGCCACCAGACGCGATGACGTTGTTCTGCTGTCGGCGCTAACGGGGGAGGGTGTTGCCTCGTTGCTCGCCATACTTTCAACTCGCCTGACCAAGGCGCGGCGCATTCACCATATCAATGTCGGGGCAGGCGACGGCGCAACAATCGCCTGGCTTCACGCGCATGGCAGCGTTGTTGATGAAAGCGTCGAGGATGATCAGATGATGATCGAAGTGCGGCTGTCCGACGAGGATTTTGCGCGTTTTCAATCGCGCAGCTTGGCCTGAACCCAAAGCGCTTCTTTGGCGTCGAGATTAAGCGCTGCAAATTTTTCTCCTGCTATATCTTCCATAACGCGAAATCGCTTTTCAAATTTGCCGTTGGCGCGACGCAGCGCCTCCTCAGGTTCGACGCCAAGATGGCGCGCCCAGTTGACGACTGCAAACAGCAGATCACCAATTTCCTCAGCGCGGTGAGTGTCTGAGGAAGCCGCCTTAACCTCATCGATTTCCTCAAATATTTTGTCTAGCGCACCGCGATCATCGGGCCAGTCAAAGCCAGTCCGCGCCGCCCGCTTTTGCAACTTTTCTGCGCGCATCAACGCTGGAAGCGATAGAGCAACGCCGCCCAGCGCGCTCGCATCGGTTAAGGTGCCGCGTTCGGCAGCCTTCAAAGCTTCCCAATCGGGCTTGTCCTTATTCTCACCAAAGACATGCGGATGGCGGCGGATCATCTTGTCACAAATCGCATTCACAACATCGGCAAAGTCAAAATGCCCAGCTTCTTCGGCCATGCGCGCATGGAAAGCGACTTGGAACAACAGGTCACCAAGCTCGTCGACCAGCGCAGCCATATCAAGCCGCTCAATCACGTCAGCGACTTCATAGGCTTCCTCAATCGTGTAAGGCGCAATCGTTGCGAACGTCTGCTCGACATCCCATGGGCAACCATTTTGGCGATCACGCAGCCGAGCCATAATCGCAATTAACGGCGCAATATCGCCATGAGGGGGGTCTGAGAGTGGATTCATTCGCGAATATCCATAAGTCCGATAATATACATTATGTAAAATTTAATTTGATATAGGAACGCTAGGGGTTGAGGATCATCGTATTGCCCTCAACCCGCCAGCCTTTGAGCGATGAGAGAAAATCCATCCCCAGCAAGTTCACATCACCAAAGCTTTCTGACACCAACACCGGAAAATCTTCGCGCGTGATCGGCCCGATGCTTAACCGCGCGATACGTGCGCGCCGTGCAGTCGTTGATCCGTTGGCGGTATCGATTGAAACCGGAAAGCCCGACTGTGACACTTCAACGCCGCCAGTCTGTGCTGATCCAACTGACAGCGCGGTTTGCGTCGCGCCGCTATCAATCAGAAATCTTACGCTGCGACCGTTGATTTCGCTATCGACGTGAAAATGACCGTCTTCGCCTTTGATGATGCGCACGGTGCCATCCTGCGCGCGCGGCGCAGATGGCTTGAGATCAGCGGTTATGCGCTGCCAAATTGCCCCCGCCTCACCTCTGAACGAAAATAGAACAAAGCCAAGTGCGAAAATCCCAATCCAGACGAGGACATATTTCATCGTTTGACCGAGCGGCAATTTTCGCGCGAACAATCCGCTTGCCACGATCATCAGGACGATGAGGCTGTAAACAAGGCTCGACGTATCGCTGTCGCTCATTGTGGTGTTGCTTTAGTGAAGAGATTAAAGAAGTTTATACGCGATTGTTCAGCCAACGTCTCAACTGGCACACCGCGCAATTCACTGAGGAAACGGGCGGTGTCAGCAACAAAGGCTGGCTCGCAAGATTTGCCACGATGCGGCACTGGCGCGAGGAACGGCGCATCGGTTTCGATCAATAAGCGATCATCGGGGATTATCGCGGCGCTAGCCTGCAAATCTTTGGCATTTTTGAAGGTTACGATGCCCGATATTGAGATATAAAGCCCCAAATTCAATGCCTTGTTGGCGAAATCTTGGCTGGCTGTGAAGCAGTGGATGACGCCAGTATAGGCACCCTTCCCCATTTCATCGGCGAGTATTTCCACTGTATCATCTTCTGCATCGCGCGTGTGGACGATCAGCGGCAGGCCAGTTTCGCGCGCCGCCGTGATATGCGCGCGAAAGCTCGCGCGTTGCTGTTCGCGGTCGCTCTTGTCATAATAATAGTCGAGGCCGGTTTCACCAATAGCGATAACGCGAGGATGCGCCGCGCGCGCGATCAGTTTCGCCGCGTCGATTTCAGGGTGTGCATCGGCCTCATGCGGATGAATGCCAACGCTCGCCCAGACATCGGCTTCGCGTTCGGCAACGCCAACAACCGCATCCCACTCGCTTTCCCGCGTCGAGATATTGAGCATTCCACTCACACCGGCAGCACGAGCACGCGCAAGAACGGCGGCCTGATCTTCGACCAAGCCTTTGTAAACAAGGTGACAGTGCGAATCTATGAACATTAGGCGGAGCCAACCAGCGCGAAGCGCATATAGTCTTCCCCGCGTCTCCGCGCCTCCGCGTGAA
>JAYTMV010000413.1:0-6045 GCA_043728175.1 Sphingomonadales bacterium | reverse complement strand
TATCAAAATATCTTTACCCAGGTGCAGCTTCGCGGACACCCCGAAATGGGTGTGCCCATTGGACGGGGCAATGATCCCCGCGCAGGCAAACCCTTCTTTTCCTATCTCATGGGCAAAATTGGCAACGCTCAGGTCGGCCCAATCTATCTCGGCACGCTCGGGGTTACGTCGGCGGTGTTCTTTCTCATCGGGTTTGAGATTATCGGCCTCAATATGTGGGCGTCGGTTAACTGGGATCCAATCCAGTTCGTCCGCCAGCTTTTTTGGCTCGCGCTTGAGCCGCCGGGGCCGCAATATGGTCTGAAGGTATTGCCGCCGCTTGCAGAGGGTGGCTGGTTCCTGATCGCTGGATTTTTCCTTACCGCGTCTGCGCTGCTATGGTGGCTCAGGACGTATCGGCGTGCACGTGCGCTTGGGCTTGGCACGCACGTTGCCTGGGCTTTTGCCAGTGCGATTTGGCTTTTCCTGGTGCTTGGCTTTATTCGTCCGGTGATGATGGGAAGCTGGAGCGAGGCCGTGCCTTACGGTATCTTCCCGCATCTTGATTGGACGGCCGCCTTCTCAATCCGTTACGGCAATCTGTTTTACAATCCGTTCCACGCGCTTTCGATTGTTTTCCTTTACGGCTCGGCGTTGCTCTTCGCGATGCACGGCGCGACTATCCTTGCGGTTGGCCGTTACGGTGGTGAGCGTGAGATCGAACAAATTACTGACCGGGGGACGGCCTCTGAGCGCGCCGCACTTTTCTGGCGTTGGACGATGGGTTGGAACGCAACGATGGAATCGATCCACCGTTGGGCGTGGTGGTTTGCAGTGCTGACAACGCTTACGGGTGGCATCGGCATTCTCCTCACTGGTACGGTGGTTGATAACTGGTATCTTTGGGCGGTCGATCACAAGTTCGCGACCGTGTACGCCCCAACCGGCGTGGTAGACCCGGCAACGCTTCCTGCAGGAGGTGCACAGTGATGAAAAACAAGACTTTCGCGCTCGCTGCTATTGGCTTCGCGCTCTTCCTTGGCGGGTGTGAACTTGGCCCCAAAGCGACTGAACAAACCGGCCCGCGTGGCTCGGGAATGAACCAAGTCGTTGACAAGGATCTGATCAAGCCAGCGGCCTATATTCCGCCGCCGCCTTATCCGCTCGAGCCTGACAACGGCGGCCCGCGCGCGAACGAGACGTATCAGAATGTCAAGGTTCTCGGTGATCTTTCAACCGACGAGTTTAATCGCCTGATGCTCTCACTCAATGAGTGGGTGGTGCCAAAGGACGCATCAGAAGAGCGCGCCGGATGCAATTATTGTCATAACCCCGAAAACATGGCGTCGGATGAAATTTACACCAAAGGCGTCGCGCGCCAGATGATTTTGATGACGCGCAACATCAACAGTAATTGGAAAAGCCACGTTCAAAACGTCGGGGTCACCTGCTATACTTGTCACCGTGGTAACGCGATTCCGCAATATTATTGGTCAAACGTGAAGCCTGACTCGCTGACGATACGCGGGAAGAAGCATAATCAAAACACCCCCGTTCAAACCACGGGATATGCCTCGCTGCCATCAAATATTTATGAGCCTTACTTTGCTCGTGCGGTGAATATCAGGGTTGGATCAACCGATGCCTACCGCGTCACGCCAACGGCGGCTTCACTTCGTAATACTGAACATACTTACGGTTTGATGATGACATTTTCGGGCGCGCTTGGGGTGAACTGCACCTATTGCCATAACAGCCAGAATTTTGGCGATTGGAAATCAAGTAGGCCGCAGCGGGTTAACGCTTGGTACGGCATCCGCATGGTGCGTCAGGCGAATAATGAACATATCACCCCGATTACATCATTGTTCCCGGCCAATCGGCTTGGCTCGCAAGGTGATCCGTTCAAGATCAATTGCATGACCTGCCATCAGGGCGTCAACAAGCCGCTTGGCGGGGTGTCAATGCTCAAGGATCATCCAGCACTTGCTGGGCCGCGCGGGCCAGTCGCTGGCGCACCTGTACCAGTGCCACCTGTTATAAAACCAGTGGCGTCGCTGGTTGGCCCGGCAAAGGTGGCGCGGCCATAGTCTTGATAAAGGCCGGATCAGCCAGCGGTTGACCCGGCCAGTATCGGCGGATTGCGTGAGCCATGACTCTGTTTAAGCTGCTGGTGATTGGCCACGTCATAACTGGGCTGATCGTGCTGTTCAGTTTCTGGGTGCCGATTGCATCGCGCAAAGGCGGCACCAATCATCGCCGCTGGGGGCGAATTTTTGTGCGTGCGCTTTATGCCGCCGCGTGGTTCGCGATTGCAATGGCACTGCTTAATCTGACCACTGCCAATGATCGCCACCCGATGCTGACGGATCGGCGGCTGTTTGATGGGCTGTTCGGCTGGATGATGCTTTATCTTGGCATCCTCACGCTCGGGCTTGGTCGTTACGGGTTGGAGGCTGCGCGCCATCACAGGCGCACCGGGGCACAGCGCACCCCGATCAATATCGCGATCCAAGTGGCGGTGATGATCGCCGCGATCAATTGCGGCTGGCGCGGGATTATCCTTGGCCAACCACTGATGATTGGGCTGGCCGCACTTGGACTGGGTGCTGCGATCACCTTCCTCACCGCGCTGCTCCGCCCCTCAACCAAGCCCGCCGATCATGTGCGAGAGCATTTGAAGGCGATGGTCGGCGCGGGCATATCGGCCTACACCGCCTTCCTCTCGGTCGGCCTGCTCCAAATCGTCCCCGATCATGTGTTTAACCCGGCGATCTGGGCGATTCCCAGTGCGGTGGGGGTTGGGCTGATCATCGCGCATCTGCGGCGAATTGACGTGGCGCGGCAAAGATTTTGACGTTAAGGTAGGCTTGCAGGTTTTGATTGGGATCGTCGGCGAAGCGGTCGCCAGTGTCTTCCAATGCAGAGATCCTGTCCAGACGGAACGCACGAAAGTCGTTCCGCAGTTCGCACCAGCCCGCAAACAGCCAGCCTTCGGTAAACGCCCAAATGGCGAGCGGCCTTACACGGCGTTCTGACAGGCTTCCGTCGGCATCTTCATAGCACAAATGCAGAATGTTGCGTTCGCGAATCGCGCGGCGGATGACTTTCATTGATGGCGCTGCTCGACCATCTCGTCTGCTTGCGAATAACGGCGCATTTTCGAGCTTGCGCTTTTCGGGTTCAGGCAGCGATGCTTGGAGCTTGGCCCGAACCTCTCGCGCAGCTTCGGACAATGCCGTATCACCAGCGACTTCGACGAATGACAATCCGATTGCAAGCGCGTCAAGCTGCTCAAAGGTGAAGGTCATCGCTGGAAGGTCAAACCCCGGCCTCAGAAGATAGCCAACACCAGCCTCCCCTTCGATCGGCAGCCCGGAACCCTGCAAATGGGCGATGTCGCGATAAACGGTACGCACGCTGATCTCGAAATATGCCGCAAGGTCTTCGGCTCGACAAACGCCGCGACTGCGGAGTTCGTTGACTAATCGAAACAGGCGTTCGGCGCGGCGCATAACATTCTCCTGACTTCAGGGTGTCAGGAGGATGCTGATGGCGTCAAGCGGAAACGAACATCGGATATGTGTCACGGTTACCAAGGGTGGTCGCCGTGGCTAACTGGCAATACGCTGCAAGGCGGTAAACTTGGGCTGGTCAGCCAAAAATGAAAGCAGAATTGTCAGATCGCCGCGTTCAACGCGCCACGCCATGTAAGCTTGCTGCGCCTCTGCCGACTCCCAGACTTCATAGAACATCACTTGATTAGGGCGCGTTTCATCAATCAAGATGTCGAACGTGATATTGCCCGCAGCCGACCGACTGATCTCCAGATTTTCCACGGTGTAGTCGATGAACGCATCTCGCTTTTCGGGCTGTATCGTCAGTTCGGCGAGCATCACCAATTCGTCAACAAATGTGTATTTCATGCCTTATCTCCCGTTTACATGCGGAGAGGCGATAGCATAGTGCTACTGACATCGTTATGTCAGCAGATCACATCTGCTTGCGCTACGCGGAATCATTCTGCGATACTTGGTCTGAACTGTAGAGGACGCTCTATCTGGAAATGGCTGTGAAAGCGGAAATTCGGCCACACCACCAAAAATGGTGCCCGGGGACGGATTCGAACCGCCGACACGCGGATTTTCAATCCGCTGCTCTACCAACTGAGCTACCCGGGCCAGCCACGGCGATGCCTGACTGAGCGGTGCCTATAGTCAGGCTTGAGGGTCTCTGTCCAGCCCTGTATCGGCCTCATCGCTTTCTTCGGGTCGGGCGGGCACGCGGTAGGCCTCGCCAAGCCAGTTGAGCAGATCACGGTCTTTGCATCCACGGCTGCAAAAGGGCGTGTGTGCGGTCGCGGTTGGCTTCGCGCAGAGCGGGCAGCGCGCGGGTTTAGACTTGGGTAACATGGACATGGCCATAGCCGCCCACTGAGGCGTCCGCCACTATTTCGAGGGCCGCGCCTGCTTGGCGCGCCGCCTGTGCAATCAGCGGCTGCCACACGGGCAATTCCAGCTGTGTGGCAAGTGCGGGCGTCGTGACACAGCGCCGCACGCCTGCTCCGCTCGTGCGACTCGCTGCGCGGAGCAGCGCAAGGATCAGTGTCTCATCACTCAGCGAAACCCGCCGTGTGCCAAACAGCGTATCGAGGATCGACGGCCCCGGCTTGGCGCGGATGACCTGCATCAAGCCGTAACCGTTGATGCTGGTGCGCTCAAACTCGCGCGGGTCGGCGGCGCTGGCTTCGTCAAATGCAGCGGCGACCGCGAGCCGCGCGGCCTTATTCTCCATACCGATAAAATCGATCATTGCCGCCCCGCCGATTTGGAACAGCCGCAGCAGCCGCGCGATTTCGGCGGCGGCGGCGTGGTTGATCGCGGCGGCATCGCCACTGCCATCAACATCAAACACCAGCCCCGCCTTGGTGCGCTCAAACCAGATCGTCGCGCCCTCAACATCGGAGCGTCCGGTATGCGCGATGTCGAAATGATCGTGAAAGTCTGTGCCCGCCGCGACGACTGTATCCGCCCGTTCGCAAAGTCCTGCGCGCCATTGATCTTCGCTGATTATGTAAACGTCAGCCTCGGTCAGGCGGGCGGTAGCAAGTTTGACCTCGCCGGGTTCGCAGAGGCGCGCGCGGATGATCTGTACGCGCACGGTTGCGCCTTCGGGTTCGGGTGGTGATGGCGCTATCACTGCTTCTTCGCCGTTTGCCAGTGTGAGGAATGCGCGCGCGCCCGTTTTGCTGATGATCCTTGCGTCGATCACGCTGCCGGGGGCGGCGTGGCCCTCGCGCCAGATGTGAAGTTCAACCGCCACCCCGCTCTCAAACAGCACCGCGCGGGTTTCGCCCGGCGATGCGTCAAACGCGATGTCACGCATCAAGCACGCCTGCGCTCACCAGCAATGCGCGCGTTTCAAACAGCGGCAGGCCGATGACGCCTGAATGGCTGCCGCTCAAGAATCGCACAAACGCCTCGGCATGGCCCTGGATCGCGTAGCCGCCTGCCTTGCCCTGCCATTCATTGCCAGCGATGTACGCCGCGATTTCGGCTGCGCTGAGCCGTTTGAAGGCAAGCGTTGTGACGGACAGCCGGTGGCGCGCGGTGCCTTGTGCGTCGATCACGGTCACAGCGGTCAGCACCCGATGCCGCCGCCCAGAGAGCAGATCAAGACAAGTCTGGGCTGTTGCAGCGTCTTCTGCCTTGGGCAGGATGCGCCGCCCGACCGCTACGACTGTGTCCGCCGCGAGGATCGCCGCTCCGCTATGGCGCACGGCAACATCCAAAGCTTTTTCGCGCGCTATTCGCTGTGCATAAACGCGGGGAGGCTCGGCCTTGTGTGGGCTTTCATCAAGGTCAGCAGGGTCAACCGCGCTCGGCACCACCCCGATCCGCGCGAGCAAATCAAGCCGCCTTGGGCTTGCCGAGGCGAGGATCAGGCGCACGGAAATTGCGCTTACTTAAAGCGGTAAGTGATCCGGCCCTTGGTCAGATCATAAGGCGTGAGTTCGCACAGAACATCATCACCAACGAGCACGCGGATGCGGTTTTTGCGCATTTT
>JAYTMV010000412.1:0-3497 GCA_043728175.1 Sphingomonadales bacterium | reverse complement strand
CCAGTGCTGCGTAGGTTGATATCTGTGATAATCGGAATCGCTTGGGCGGGTAGTAGCGCTTCTGCGCAGATGCCGCTTGATCAAAGCAACACCGCCATTATTCAGCGTGAAGCATCCCCGCTAAGTGAAGTGCCGCCGCCGTCGCGCATCACGGTCGAACGCGACGCCGCCGATCCTCCAACACCAACATCAGCGCCCACGGGCGGAGTTTTTATCGGCGCGATACGCGTCAGCGGCGCAAAGGCGATACCCATTGAGGCCTTCGCGACCGCAATTGAGCCGTTCATCGGCAAGGGTCTGTCAAATACTGATCTGGCAAATGCTAGCCGTGCCATTGCCGATGTTGCGCGTGCGCGCGGCTACAAATTCGCAAGCGCGTTCGTCGCGCAGCAATCATTGGCACTTGGTGTTTTGACCATAACACTTGATGAAGGCGCAATTAGCGCCGTTCGGATCGAAGGGTCAAAGAACCGCCAGCTCCGCAAAATTGTTTCTACGTTGGAGGGTAAGGCGCGACCTTATAATGAGATTGAGCGCCGTTTGCTTCTCGCAGCCGACGTCCCGGGTCTTGCAGTCCAGAAAATCCGATACCTGCGTGAAGACGGGCGCGGTGTTTTGATCATCACAGTTAGCGAAGACAGTTTTAGCGGCGTTGCCGGGTTTGATACGCTTGGCAACAAATCAACAGGGCCGGTTCGCGCCTTTGTTTCGCTAAGCGGATCAAATCTTGCCACATTCGGTGACCAGCTTTCAGTGCAAGCCGCGTCCACTCCGCTCCAACCAGATGAACTTGCGTTCGCCGCGTTAAGCTATTCGCTACCGATTGACTCAGATAACACCGTTTTCAGCGGCTCTGTTGCCTATGGCCGCTCTCAACCGGGCGGTTTTCTCAGGCAGTTCAATAGCACCGGGCGTAGCGTCACTTATAGCGCCTCACTTACCCGCCAAATCATCCGCAGCCGGACAACAAACCTGTTCGTTGCCACCAAGTTTGAGCAGCTTTCGTCCCGGCAAAGCCTACTGGGCATCCGCGTGCGTGATACCAAAATCAGCTCTGTTTCGTTTACACTTGGCGGCAATCGCGTATTTGCGGGAGGCCGGTTGCGAAGCGAAGCCACCCTGACGCAAGGGTTCGACGCATTCGGCGCGACGCAGCGCAGCGATCCGCGATCATCACGCTCCGACGCAAGTGCCGGATTTACAAAACTCAATCTTGAGGCGGACTGGACGGGTAAAATCAGTGGCCCCCTCAGTCTGCGATTGGCCACAGAATTTCAGGTTACTGAAGGGCCCCTATTTGCAGAATATGAATTGGGCATTGGCGGCACACGCTTCGGCCGGGCGTATAGCTTTAGCGAACGATCAGGCGATAATGGCGCAGTTGGGCTTGCTGAGCTACGGACTGATTTCAACAAGATCGCCAAATGGCTTAACTGGGCGCAGGCTTATACCTTTATCGATGCCGGACGTGTCACCAATCTTGAAAGCGGCTTTGGCGGCGGAGCACTATTTTCTGGCGGCGGCGGCATCCGCGCACGTTTAGGCACAATTGACGTCGGTGTTGAATCGGCCTTCCCACTCAACGCCGATCGTTTTGACAGCGATGATCGCTCGCCGCGTTTCAATCTGAGCCTGTCGACTCGTTTTTGATCAACCGACCAGAAATGCGCCTGCCAAACTAATCACAAAGGCCGCAAGCGTTGCGACGATCACTGGCATCGCGCTGCGCCAGCCCTGCTGCAACAACAATTGCATCGGGGAGCGAATGCCCGTCGCCGTCACCGCTAGTAGCAGTAATGCCGAAGCCGCTTCTTTCGTCCAGAGCGTGACTGGCGCAGGCACAGTCACAAACGAATTGAGCACGGCAACACCGAGGAAAGCCAGTACGAACCACGGCACACCGACCCGACTGCGCACTTGCCCTGGCTCAGCCGGAAAGCACAGCGCGACGACGGCGAGCGCAGGCGCGAGCATTGCAACCCGCGTAAGTTTTACAATCGCCGCTGTCTCACCTGCATCGTTTGAAAAGCTATAACCAGCGCCTAACGCTTGGGCGACATCATGGATTGATGCGCCAACCAGAAACCCGGCCTGCTTGTCATTGAGCCCAATCAACTGCGCTATCGCTGGATATAGCGACATCGCGAGTGCGCTGGCCGCAGCAATTGCCACCAGCACCAAAGTAAGTTGCGCCTGACTTGAGCGTTTTTCGCCAAGCACACTTGAAAGTGCAAGTGCCGCCGATGCGCCGCATATGGCGACTGCACCGCCTGCCAGCACCCCGAAGGCGCTACCAAGCCCCAGCAGGCGTGCCGTCGCCACCCCCGCGAGTGTCACCAGCGCAACCGTCGCTGCAATCCAAAGGAAACTGATCCCGCCGAGATCGACAATTTGCCAGATCGTAATCTGTGCGCCCGCAAGCACGATCCCCCAGCGCAGGAGTGTTTTTGAGGCAAGGTTAAGCCCTGGATGGAGCCGCGCATCGGCATTGGCAAAATTGAACGCAAGACCAATAAGCAGCCCCATCAGCATTTTGGGCGCGCCGTAATGTTCGGACAGCCACATTGCCGCAAGCGCGGCCACCGCCGTAATCGCCAACCCCGGAAAATGATCGCGCCAGCCGATTTTTTGCGCAGGCGCACTGGTGTCAAGCAAATCGCCATAGAGATCAGCCGCTAGCGGATAGCCGCGCATCGACTGCTGCGTCATGGCTCTGCCCGTTTAATCTCGGGCAGCATCAGATGAAACCACGCAAGTGCCAAGAGATAGGATACAGCGGCAAAGATGAAGAGCGGGGTGTAACCAATCCCCGCCACCAGCACGAGGCCGGTGATCTTGGCAATCGCGGCCCCGCCCATATTGCCCATAAATGCGCCGAAGGCCGTGACCCGGCCAACTTTGGCGCGCGGCACCACATCAGTAATCGTTGAGAATATCGACAGCGAAAAGCCCTGATGCCCAGCCATCACAACCCCCATCATGATCGCCACAGGCCAGAAGCTGTTGAGTTGCAGTACCAGCGGTAAAGGCAGCACAATCAGTGCTGAGACAAGCATCACGCTCTTGCGGACTCGGTTGACGCTCCAGCCCTTCTCAAGCAATCGCGTTGAGGCCCAACCCGCGAGCAGCGCGCCGCCACCCGAACCCAGAAAGGCAAGCGCGAGCGGGATGGCAAGTTGCTCGGTCGTTAGATCATAGGTTTTGCGATAAAAATCAGGCAGCCAGAAATTGATCAGCCACCATGTCGAGTCAGAAAGTGCCTTGGCGATGACAATCGCCCACGTCCGCCGTTCAAGCAGGATCGGGCCATAAGGCGCGCCACCGTCGGACATATCGCGCGTCGCATCCTCTGCGCCGTCATCAAATTTCACGCCGCGCGCACACCAGAGCCAAAGTGCGAGCGTGATGAAACCGCCAAGCCCTGCAAAAATCAGTGCGCCGCGCCAACCGAACGCCGCCGCCATTGCCGGGATCATAAACGGCATCGCGATGGTGCC
>JAYTMV010000411.1:0-6488 GCA_043728175.1 Sphingomonadales bacterium | reverse complement strand
GGCCCCGCCGTTGTTCAACGCCATCTTAAGCGCCACGCCGCCGACCCACGAATGACCGTTGCCGTGCCGCAGATTGGCCGCGTTCATATCCGCGCTGGTGAAAGCGATATCGCAACGCTGCGACAGGTGTTCCTTGGCGGCGAATATGATCTGTCGCACCCAGAGCATCTCAAAAGCCGCGTACTGGCGCGCTACCGCGAAATTATCGCGCAAGGTTCAACCCCAATTATTGCCGATATTGGCGCGAATATCGGTTCGGCAAGCCTATGGTTCAAACAACAGTTTCCGGGCGCGGCCGTGGTTGCCGTTGAGCCTGATCCTGACAACGCATCTGTCCTGCGTCGCAATCTCGCAGGACGCCCGTTGGTGCATGTTGTTGAGGCCGCAATCGGCGCGACGGCAGGCTTTGTCGCGCTTGAAAATCGCAGTTCGGGCTGGGCGGTGCAAACCAAACGCGCCGAGGCTGGCATTCCGATTGTCACGGTTGACGATGTGCTGGCGCAAGTGCCCGGCGGTACGCCCTTCATTGTCAAAATTGACATTGAGGGCTTTGAAAGTGACCTGTTCAAATCAAACCTTGATTGGATCGCGCGGGCTTATGTGGTGATGATTGAACCGCATGATTGGATGCTACCGGGGCAAATGACCTCACGCGCATTTCAGCAAGCGATGGCGGCGCATCCGTTTGAAATGTTCATTCGTGGCGAAAATATCCTTTATGTTAGGGTGTAGGCCGTTACTAAGCACCATAGCCGCCGCGTGCTCTGGCAATGGAAGCCTTGTAATCTGATATGAAATCATCTGGTTCCATTGTTGTCGTTGGATCAGCCGACCCATATGACGTTCGCTTGTTTTCGGGCACAACGCGGAGCATGACGCTCGCGCTTGAGGGTGCGCTTGAGAATGTTGTTGTGATCCGCAAACCCCGGCCAAGCTGGTTTGCCTTCGCGCGTAAAGCGATCTTGCGATTGACCGACGGCAAGGTCGATTTGCATCTGTCACGCCGCCTTGCCAAGCGCCATGCCGCCGCGCTGCGCAGTGAAATTGCCGCTGCCAATCCGCGCGCGGTGATCAGTATCGCCAATTCGGCGCTCACGGCAGAGCTTGGGCAGTGGTTTCCGGTCATCCACGTCTCAGACACGACCTTTGATTTGATGCGGACATTTTACGCGTCGTTCACGCGGCTTGGCGAGCGCTGCCTGACTTCGGGGGAGGCGATTGAAGCCGCAGCGATTGCCAACAGCGCCTTCACCACTGTCTCATCGCCGTGGGCTGCTGCATCAGTGCGGGATCATTATTGCAAGCCAGAAGCGCTAGTGCGTTCGCTTTCATGGGGCTGCAACATGGCGCATGTTTCGCCGGATGACGTTGCTCCGCCACCGTCCGAGGGCGATCCGTGCCGTTTGTTGTTCATCGGGCTCGATTGGGAACGCAAGGGCGGAGATGTCGTCCTTGAAACGGCGGCGATCCTTCACGATCGGGGCTTTGCCTGCCATTTTGATCTGGTCGGTGCTGTGCCTGATGTGGCGGTATCGGCCCCCAATGTAACGCTCCACGGACTGCTCAAAAAATCTGATCCGGCGCAGTTTGAGCGCTTGATCGCGTTGCTACGCGGCGCGTCCATCCTGTTCCTGCCAACACGGCAAGACTGCACCCCGATGGTATTCGCTGAGGCCAATGCGCTTGGCGTCCCAGCACTGGCAAGCGACGTTGGCGGGGTGAGCGGGGTGATCACCCACGGCGAGAACGGGCTGCTGCTCAGCGGCGATGCGACCGCCGCTGACTTTGCCGAAGCGATAATGACGCTTTGGGGAGATCGGCCACGCTATCTCGCAATGCGCAAAACCGCGCGCGCGGCCTATGATGATCGGCTGAACTGGAGCGCTTGGGCAAAGGGGATGGCGGAGATGATTGATCAATTGCCGCAACCCGGCGTGCGGCACTAATTGCCTGTTATTGTCAAATGTGTTACCGAAAGTAACACTGGAGATACGCGATGAACGCACACACCAAAATTGAGACCGGAAGGATGACCAGCAAAGGCCAGGTTCTGATCCCGAAAGCTGTTCGAGAGGCCATAGGGCTGGCGCCGAACGAGCTTTATAAAATTGTCGTTGATGAGAAGTCGCATGCCGTTGTTTCTCCTATCGATAGTCGGCCTGAAGATTCTGATGAGCGACGAAGGCACGCCTTAAAAGTACTCGAATCGATGCGCGGTGTTTCAAAACTTGGCGTAACGACTGATGAGTATATGCACGAAATCCGGGGCGATTAGGAGCAATGATCCTTATTGATTCGAATGTTTTGATTGATATCTTAGGCGATGATCCAAAGTGGTTCGATTGGTCACTTCTGCAAGTAGCCGAGGCCGTCGCAACCGACAGCGCGGTTATTAACCATATTGTGATGGCTGAAGTTGCGCCGCATCATGCCTCGCTCGAATGGTTCCAGACAAAGTTGCTAGAATTACAGGTGAGTTTGCTGCCAATGAATGACGAGGGCGCTTATGCAGCAGGTTTGGCATTTCGCGAGTATCGTCGAATGCGGGATGGCACAAAGTCTGTTATTGCAGACTTCCTAATTGGTGGTCATGCAGAGGCTGTGGGAAGTTCGATCCTTACTCGCGATCCACGCTTTTATCGAACTTATTTTCCAACGGTGCGATTGATTGCACCAACCAAGGACGACAATGACTGATACGCATTCAACCTATCGAATTCAGGGCGCAACTGGCGAGTGGGAGGTCGTTATCGGCCTTGAGGTTCATGCCCAGATTACGTCAAACTCGAAGCTATTCTCGGGCGCAGACACCACCTTTGGTGCTGAACCAAACACGCAGGTTTCGCTGATCGACGCCGCGATGCCGGGGATGCTTCCTGTGCCCAATGCTGAATGCGTGCGGCAAGCGGTGCGCACAGGCATGGCAATCGACGCGCAGATCAACACATGGTCACGGTTTGACCGAAAAAATTATTTCTACGCCGATCTCCCGCAGGGTTATCAGATTTCGCAGCTTTATCACCCGATCGTGGGGGAGGGCTCGGTTGAGATCAGCCTAGATGAAAAAGATCCAGACGCACCAGGCAAAACCATCGGCGTTGAACGCATCCACATTGAGCAGGATGCGGGCAAACTGATGCACGATCAGCACCCGACGATGTCCTATGTTGATCTCAACCGCTGCGGTGTTGCGCTGATGGAAATCGTGTCCAAGCCTGACATGCGTTCTCCAGCTGAAGCAGGGGCTTATGTCAAGAAGCTAAGATCAATTCTCCGTTATGTCGGCTCATGCGATGGCAATATGGAGGAAGGCTCAATGCGTGCTGATGTGAACGTCAGCGTGCGCAAACCCGGCGCTGAATTTGGGACGCGAACCGAAACCAAGAACGTAAACTCGGTTCGTTTCGTGATGCAGACCATCGAGATTGAGGCGCGGCGTCAGGTTGATGTGATCGAAGACGGCGGCACGATTGTTCAGGAAACACGGCTGTTTGATCCTGATAAGGGCGAAACCCGGTCAATGCGCTCAAAGGAAGACGCGCACGACTATCGCTATTTCCCTGACCCTGACTTGCTTCCGCTTGAGCTTTCGGAGGAATTTCTTGCGCTGTGCAGGGCGAGCCTGCCCGAACTGCCTGATGCAAAGCGCGCGCGCTACACCGGCGAGCTGGGGTTGTCGTCATACGCGGCGGCGGTCATTACCGCTGACGTTGAAACTGCGCGTTGGTTTGAAGCGCTTTTGACGGAAGGGGCGGAGGCTAAGGCGGGGGCGAACTGGCTGACGTCAGACCTGTTTGGCGCGCTCAATCGGCTTGGCAAATCGATTGAGGATAGCCCGGTTAGTCCGACACAAGCGGCTGCGCTGCTTGGTTTGGTCAAAGACGGTACGCTTTCTGGCTCGCTTTCAAAGCAAGTGTTTGAAATCATGCTTGAAACAGGCGATGATCCAATGAAGATCGTCGAGGAAAAAGGCCTGAAACAGACAAGCGATACTGGCGCGATTGAGGCGGTAATCGCAGACATTCTCGCGGCGAACGCTGACAAAGTTGAACAATATAGAGGCGGCAAGGAAGCGCTGTTCGGCTTCTTTGTCGGTCAGACGATGAAAGCAATGGCGGGCAAGGCCAATCCGCAGGTTGTTAATGAGTTGCTTAAAAAGGCGCTTGCTGTTTGACCACCGCTCTTGCCCCGTAGCGCAGCCCTGTTATAGAGCCGCGCCTTGAGTATGCGCGCGCGGGCGTGGCGAAATTGGTAGACGCACCAGATTTAGGTTCTGGCATTGAGAGATGTGGGGGTTCGAGTCCCTTCGCCCGCACCAGCCTTGCCTATTTTGGCAGGACTGGGTTGATCGAGATTTTTTGGCTTTGGAATGTGGAATAGACATGCAGATTGTTGAGACGATGAATGAAGGTCTGAAGCGCGCTTACACGCTGACGATTACGGCAAAAGATATTGATTCGCGCGTTGAGGGCGAGGTCAAAAAGGCCGCGCCGCAGATGAAGCTGCCCGGTTTCCGGCCCGGCAAGGTGCCTGCCAACCTCGTTCGCAAGATGCACGGCCCGCAACTGCAAGCCGAAGCGCTCAGCACATCAGTGCAGGAAGCCGTGCAAGAACTGATCACCAAGAACAGCCTGCGCCCCGCGATGCAGCCCTCGGTTGAACTCAGCGAGGGCTATGCCTTTGGCAAGGATGCCGAAGTGAAGATCGCTCTCGAAGTCCTCCCCGAAGTGCCAGAGCCCCAGATTGATGGGCTTGTGTTGGAACGCCTGACGGTTGAGGCCGACGATGCCGCAATCAACGAATCGGTTGAGCGGCTTGCTGGCCAGAACAAGACGTTTGAAGATGCACCAAAATCGCATAAGGCCGCCGACGGCGATCTCGTCGTGCTTGATTTCCTTGGCAAGGTTGACGGCGAAGCGTTTGACGGTGGCAAGGGCGATGCGGTTTCAATCGAAATTGGTTCGGGTCGCCTGATCCCCGGCTTTGAAGAGCAGATGGTTGGTCTCAAGGCCAATGACGAAAAGACGATCACTGTTACCTTCCCCTCCAATTATTCGGTTGAATATCTACGCGCCAAGGAAGCGACGTTTGACCTGACCATTCACGAAGTCCGCACGCCAAAGCCAGTTGTGGCCGATGATGATTTTGCCAAATCGCTCGGCCTTGAAGGCATTGAGCAGTTGCGGGGCTTGATGAAGGGTCAGATTGAGCAGGAACATAACGGCCTGACCCGCACCCACATGAAGCGCCGCTTGCTTGATCAACTCGCGCAGAGCCATGATTTTGAAGTGCCGCCGACGATGGTTGAGGCCGAGTTTGACCAGATTTGGAAGCAGCTTGAAGCCGAAGCCGCACGTGAGGCTGATCCAGAAGCCGCGCTCAAGGAAATGGAAGCCGACAAGGCCGATTATCATAAGATCGCTGTCCGCCGGGTTCGCCTTGGCCTGTTGCTGTCCGAAATTGGCCAGAAAAACGGGATTGAGATCAGCAGCGTAGAAATGAACCGCCTGATTTCGCAGGCAGCCCAGCAATATGATCCCAAGGATCGCGAACGCTTCGTGCAATATATCCAGCAGGAGCCGATGGCTGCCGCCCAGCTTCGTGCGCCGCTTTATGAGGATAAGGTCGTCGATTTCCTCTTTGCCAAAGCAGAGATCACGGATCGTTCGGTAACGCGCGCTGAACTTGAAGCCGCGATTGAGGCTGATGAGGATGAAGTGGGTCACGTTCATGGCCCCGATTGCGACCATGATCACGGCGACAAGCCCAAGGCGAAAAAGGCTGCTGCCAAGAAGCCTGCTCCCGCCAAGGAAGCGGCCGAAGACGCTGCACCCAAAAAGACCGTAGCGAAGAAAGCTGCACCAAAGGCTGAGGCTGTCGTTGAAAAACCCGCCGCCAAAAAGGCCCCAGCGAAAAAAGCAAAAAGCTGATCCATCAAGGACGGTCGCTACGCATCGGTAGCGACCGTCCCTGACTATCCCGATAAATCGGCTAACAACGTCTCAAGCGCGCCTAGCTGCGCATTGAGTTCGGGTTTGTCACTCAATCCAAGCTGGGCCAGCGCTTCTGTCAGCTTGCGCAGCTTTGAAAGCTTTGCGTCTGGCGCTTCATTTGGGCTGTTCATCAGGATAGCATTCACCTTGAGATGCGCACGCGTCACTCGGTCCGCAATGTTAAAATCTTCGCCAACACGTGCCAGCAAACTATGCAGTGTATCGCGCAAACTTCTCAGCGCTCCGTCAAGGTCAGCCATGATCTCCTCCTTTGATTAAAATGGACTTGTAACGGTTTGGTTCCGGCCACTTGTCTTTCATTATGCCACCTTAGCTTCGAAAGCCAAGGGGCTTATTCCGCCCAGATATGAGTGTCGTCTTCGTGGGTTGTAGAAGCCGTTGATGTACTGGAAGATTGCCGCCTCAGCCTGACGGCGTGTTGGCCAGCTTTGCCGCCAGATCAGTTCTGCTTTGATTGTTTTGAAGAACGTCTCC
>JAYTMV010000410.1:0-9696 GCA_043728175.1 Sphingomonadales bacterium | reverse complement strand
TAGAGGATTATCACTGATGTCGAACTCGCTGCTCAAAAATATGCGCCCCATCCACCCCGGTGAAATGCTGCGCGAAGATGTGCTGCCAGCCATTGGCCGTCCCAAGACCGAGATTGCCAAGCTACTCGGCATATCGCGCCAGACGCTTTACGACATATTGAACGAAAAGCAGCCGGTAACACCCACCACAGCCCTGCGTCTCGCCAAGATGTTCGGCGGCACTGCGGAAAGCTGGGTCAATATGCAGCGCAATTATGACCTGAAAATCGCCGAACGTGAGCTGGGTGCTGCACTGGATGCGATCCCGTTTCTGAAGGCGGCATGACCGGTGTCGAAGGTATCTCCCTGCGAAGGAAGTGACATGAGCAAGAAGTTCATACCCGCTAGCGTGTTATTCGCCGAATGGCACAAAGACCCAGAATATATGAAGGAATATGACGCGCTAGAAGAAGAGTTCGCTCGCGCGCAGATGGTCATCGGCGCCCGCACACATGCCGATCTTAGCCAAGCCGAACTCGCCGAACGCATGGGCACCAGCCAAAGCGCCATCGCCAGGCTGGAAAGCGGCCGCGTGAAGCCTTCAACACGGACGCTGGAAAAACTGGCAGCAGCAACGGGGATGCGGTTGCGGATTGTGTTGGAGGCGGCTTGATGCTGATCTGATCAAGTGGTTCAAAGCGCAACAAGGCGGCGCGCGCGGCTATCAAACCGCAATCAACGCCGCGCTGCGCAAGGTGGTTGATGGAGAACCGGGGTAGGGGGTAGGATTATTGTTGAGATTGAGCCACTATCACCGTAATTCGCAATTTTGGAGGATCTCCGAATATGAAGGCCAATGAAACTCGTGTGGACAAATTCCTCGCAAATAGTGAAACTACATTCGCCATTCCTGTGTATCAACGAAACTACGATTGGACAAAAGTTCAGTGCCAGCAATTACTTGATGACATTATATCGGTCGGGCGTGAAACTAGCCAGAAAGCACATTTCATAGGCAGCATTGTTTATGTGCATGACGACGTTTACACTGCATCTGGCTTAACTGAACTAACTATCATTGACGGACAGCAGCGGCTGACAACTCTAACATTAATATATGTTGCCATATTTAGGTTTGCGCTGCAGGTCGGAAATGAAGCGCTCGCCCAGCGCATAAACAAAATGTTTCTAATCAACGAGTTTTCTGTGGAAGAGGAAAAGCTAAAGCTTAAACCTACACATAACAATAAGGCAGCATTAGCTCAAATTTTGGATCCAGCTGAAACGACAAAAATAGAAGGCTATTCTCGGATTATCGAAAACTTCAGATTTTTTGAAACTCAAATCACTAGTGAGAATCTAGAAATTATTCAAAGAGGGATTTCAAAACTTATATTCGTTGATATCGCTCTCGATAGACAAAAAGACAATCCTCAAAGAATTTTTGAAAGTCTGAATTCCACTGGTCTTGAGCTCTCTCAGGCTGACCTCATCAGAAACTATATTTTAATGGGTCTAACTAGGGCCGATCAAGAAGAGCTTTATAAGAAATTTTGGGCTCCTATCGAAATAAATGCTAGAAATCAAAAATTAAATCAAAGTAAAGTGTCTGACTTTATTCGAGATTATCTAACGTTGAAAGAGAAGGAAATTCCAAACAAAAATGCCGTCTATGAAAAATTTAAGGAAAAATATCCAGTTCCAAATTCTGCTGAATTAGGGGATGCTTTGAAAGAAATTAAAAAGCTTTCTGAAGTATACAAAAAACTACTCAATCCATCATTGGAAGATGATGTTCAAATTCAAAGAGAGATTATTTATATTAATAATTTGGAAATCAATGTAGCATTCCCTTTTCTTATGCGAGTTTATCAAGATTTTGAAGAGAATATCATTGACAAGGGATCATTTTTGCTGGTTCTTCGTTTAACTCAGAGTTTTGTTTGGCGAAGATTTGTCGTCGGACTTCCAACTAACGCGCTTAACAAGATATTTATGACCCTCTATGATAGAGTGGAGCCAGCAGATTACATTGGTTCAATAGAACAATCACTTATGCAGAGAACTGGTAGTCAACGTTTTCCTCGCGATGTCGAGGTGATTACACTCCTAAAAGAGAAAGATATGTACAATACAAAGTCGCGTACTCGATCATATTTTTTTGATCGGATCGAGAATCACAACAACAATGAATTTGTTGATGTTGGGGCGTCATCTATCACGGTTGAACATATTTTCCCGCAGAATCCCGACGCAACATGGCAGGAAACCTTAGATCCTGGCGACTTTGAGCAGATGACGGAAAAATACCTTAATACAATTGGAAATATTACTCTATCGGGTAACAACGGCAGTCTTGGAAATAAAGGATTCTTAGCAAAAAGGGATATGAATTTTGATGGGGGTGAGCAAGGCTATAAATTTAGCCGCCTTTGGCTCAATAGAGACCTAAAGGAATTTGAAATTTGGGGTGTAGACGAAATCAGCAGACGAGCTGATAGAATTACTTCGCGATTTTTGGAGGTTTGGCCGGCACCGCAGATTGAAGTTTCAACAATTGCGTTGTCTCAGGATATTAATATTTTCGATGCAGAAGAGCCGCGCCATAGAAAATTAGAGTATGCAGTTTTCTTTGGGCAACAGATGCAATTTCCACAAGTAGCAAAGCTGTACGTCGAAGTACTAAAACAGTTACTCGATCTACAACCGGATGCGTTTCACGGTACAAAACTTGGTGAGAAAATTCAACTTACGTCTGATCCTGATAGTTTGCGACAGGCAGTCAAAGTAAGTGATAACTATTTTATTGAAGGCAATATTGATAATACTCTTAAGTTTGACAGAATGAAATTTGCGCTGAGTGAATTAAATATTGAAGACGAACTCTTTATAAAATACTCGACTGTGAATGAGGTTATCTAGGAATTACGGTGACAGTGCAATAATTAATTGACTCTTGGCCTCCTCTCCTCCTCGCTTGAACAATGCTCCGGCTGCACGTCCTCATCGTCCGGCACCCATCGCTGCCATTTGCAGCCCCCCGAAAAAACCTCTTTCCTACAGCACCCGCTTTATGCTCCAATCAAGCATATGACGCAGCAATCGCTCAACGCCGCCAACCCAGACCTTGCGGTCCTGACATGGGTCTGATCCGCGCTGCCATACGCGATGATCCTGCGCCGCAGCGGCCCTGTTAAAGCAACAAAGGATACAAATTTGATGCCCGCGACCGTATCTTTTGTATCTTTAAGCTGCGAAAAGGGCGGAATATGAATGAAACAAGCTTCAAATTCACCATCATCGCGGCGGCTGCGGGCTTCACCGCCTTGTTCGCCTATTGGTGCATCCCGCCGCTGATTGCCAACCCCGATGTGATCGGGGCCTTTGCCGCTGGTTTCGTCAATCCCTATGCCAGCGGCTATGCCGCCGATACGCTGGCTTGCTGGGTCATACTCACTGCATGGATCGCGTATGAAGCGAAGGCCAAAAATGTCCGCCACGGCTGGGTCTTTGTCTTGCTCGCAGTGGTGCCGGGCGTCGCGGTTGGCTTTGCCGGCTATTTGCTAATGCGACACCGGCAATTGCGGGTGTGACTTTCCGATTGCTGCTAAGGCTTCCGGTGCAGTGGCAGTGCAGCAACGATCTGCAGTCAACCGCCACGCTAACCCCCAATCGCTTCTTCAATCCACGCCCGCGCATCGGGGAAATTGCGTTCAACTTCCGGAAGATCATTCACACACAGAAACTTAATTTCGTGGCGCTCGGCTCTGCCTAGATAGGCGTGGACATCTTCGACTGACCATTGATCAAGCGCGCCGACGGCGACGTGCAGATAATCGCGCGTATCAAGGATCGCTGCATTTCCGGAGGCAAGGCAGGCATGGTTGTGCAGGCTTTGGGGGAGGAATTGTTCGGTGCAGCGAAAGCGGAAACCGGCGTTGCGCGCGCATTCTTGCGGGTAAGTTTCAAACAGTTCCGCCATCACCGAACGTAGCATGGGATGGACGACATGCGCGCTTTCAAACACATGGTCTGCGGCATAGCCGATCATATCGGCGGCGTTGATCTGATTAAAATGGTTAAGCAGGCTTGCGTCGTCTCGACTGGTGCTGCACTCGGCCAAGCGAGCGTGATCAACCCATTTGCCGCGCAAAACCGGGCCGTTTCCCGCGAAGAAGTCCGCCACCGTAACCGGTGCAGTCAGGAACACATCGTCGTTAAAGTAGAGGAAGTGCTCAGCAAGCCCCGATATTCGCCACAGCACCGTTTCGATGGAAAGCGAGTTGAAGGTGGGCAGTGCGTCCTCGTAACCCGCAAATATCTCACGATGATCAATGATCGCGATCTTCGCGGAAAATTCAGGCGGCAGCGTCGCGATAACTGGAATTTGGTTGTCTGTCACAATCCAGATGCGCCGCACCCAAGGCGCATGATTGGCGATTGAGGCGACGCAAAAATTGAGTTCATCGCTGCACACCCAGCGGTGTGGGTTGGTTCCATTACCATGCAGCGGCGTTTGTGCCTGTGTTAGGCAATGGTCGCGTTTCCGTTTATGAGCAGGGTCAGACCCATCAACCCACGTTATTACTGCATCGACATCAAACATATTGGGGCTCTTCAAACGCTGTTTAAGCCGTCATAAATTTGTAATAGCGATTAGGGAAACGCTAACTGCGTGGTGCGGTGGAACCCCAGATGCGCAAAATCTATTATGAAACTGTACAGAAGTTGCATATCGGCGCGGAAATTATCCTACGCGTCTTATTGCGTGTCCAGCTTTGCCAGCAACATCTCGGCCGCTTTTTGCGATGATGCCGGATTTTGGCCCGTGATCAAAAGCCCATCCTCAACAACATGGACGCCCCAATCGCTGACACTGCTATACAGTCCGCCGCGTTCTTTGAGCATATCTTCGAGGAGGAATGGCACAACTTCGGTCAGGCCAGAGGCGGCTTCTTCGCTGTTGCTGAACCCGGTGACTTTTTTGCCGTGAACCAACGCCGCGCCGTTCGCGCTCTTTACGTCGCGCAAGATGCCCGGCGCATGGCAGACAGCGGCGACGGGTTTGCCAGCGGCGATCATCGTTTCAATGAGGGCGATAGAATCGGCATCATTCGTGAGATCCCACAATGGGCCGTGCCCGCCGGGATAGAAAACGGCGTCATAATCTGTTGCATCAATTGCAGAAAGCATATGCGTATGTGCGAACAAGTCGGTGGCTTGCACGTCATCCTTGAAGCGTTTAGTTGCCTCGGTTTGCGCATCGGGCGCATTGCTGTTGGGGTCAAGCGGCGGCTGCCCGCCTTTGGGCGAGGCGAGTGTGATCTCTGCCCCGGCATCCTTGAAAACATAATAAGGTGCGGCAAATTCCTCAAGCCAAAAGCCCGTTTTCTTGCCCGTGTCACCAAGCGTATCGTGCGACGTCAGGATCATCAGAATTTTCATGGTTTACTCCATCGGGGAAAAATCGGGCAGTACGATTGCGGAGTAAACGTGAGAGATGATGATAGGTTCCCCCTACTGCCGTGTAAGCGGCTCCATCGGCTGCACCACATAGCGGGCCCAAATATAAGGCCACGGCACGATGAAAAAGGCGATGATGATGCCGATGCAGTCATAAAACAGCCCTTCGATATCGGCATTCCATTTGCCCGCCATCCACGCCCGGCCCGCGATCAGGATGATCCAGACCGTTTTCCACAGCATTTCATACAGCATCAGCGGCAACATCTGGAGCGGATAGCGCACGCCGAGCAGGCTCATCACGGCAAGGGCTGCCAGCATTGATTTGGCGAGGCCGCGCATCACCTCCCAATCGGCGGATTCAAACAGCAATTGCGGCCAAACAAACATGCCGCCCATGATCACGGCCATTAATAGAAAGAGGAACCGCATCGCGTTGATCCGCCACAGCGCAACGGGCGGGAAGGGGTGGTCGGGCGGTTGCATAGTTTGTTCCTTGCGGCTTGACTCAAAAGATAAAGTGTATTGGTGTAATAAAACACTAAGCCTGTCAAGCCGTTGCAAACCCCCGGCCGTACCCGTATCACCCGTTGCGAAATCCAACCCGCGTATAAGGGGTCGCCCGGTGTCACACGAAAAACGCATTGTCATTTGTTCAGGGCCGCAGGATGCCCACGCCATCGATGGCATCCCGCGCCAATCGCGCACCGGCGATCTTGATGTGCGTTGCCCGGTCTGTACGGGCTATGGCCAATGGAACAGCGAGATTGATCTTGTGAGCCATCGTTCCAAGCGCTGTGTCTGCGACAAGTGTGACGGGCGTGGCTGGATTGAAACGGGTGATGATCTTGTGTCATCACACGACATTGCCATGTCGCCCGAGGGTTATCCGATATGGGTGACGCGGCTTGACCCGTCCGATGATCGGGATGAACTGGGATCCGGGTAGGTCATAATGTGGGTTTGTCAGTCCCCAATCGCTATCACCATAATTCCGTAGTGCATTGTTACCACAACTCGACGTAATCGTCTGAAGTTTGCAACTGGAGATGTGATGACAATGGATTTTGTGCCAACTCGTGCTGCCGCGCTTGATCGGCTGGCTGCGTTTGTGCCGCGTGCGGGGCGGCTTTATGCTGATGGGCGCAATGTTGATAATGGCCCTGATGCGCCTCAGGCGGTGTCGATGCTTTCGCCTTACGTCCGCTACCGTTTGTTGAGCGAGGCTGAAATTGTCCACGCTGTGCTGGCAAAGCATTCGCATCAGGCTTGCGAAAAATTTGTACAGGAAGTGCTGTGGCGCACCTATTGGAAGGGCTGGCTTGAACTGCGCCCGACAGTCTGGTCGCGCTTTATCGCTGAGCGTGACGGTGTAAGCAAAGGCGCTGGTCTTGCGAAAGCGATTGCTCAGGCGGAGTGCGGAGCGACCGGCATTGATGGCTTTGATGATTGGGCGCGTGAGTTGGTCGAACAAGGCTATCTCCATAATCACGCGCGGATGTGGTTTGCCTCGATCTGGATTTTTACGCTTGGGTTGCCTTGGGCTGCGGGCGCAGACTTTTTCCTGCGTCACCTTGTTGATGCTGATCCGGCTTCGAACACACTGTCTTGGCGCTGGGTTGCCGGGTTGCAGACAGCGGGGAAAACCTATCTCGCCACTGCGGATAATATCGCGCGCAATACTGGCGGGCGGTTTTCGCCAAAGGGGCTGGCAACCCAGGCAGTCGCTTTGACTGAAACACCAGTCTCAGGTGCTCGCCCGCTGCCCTCACTGCCGCACTATGACGCATCGGTTCCAGCGCTGCTCTTGCTGACGGCGGAGGATTTGACGCCCGAGCAGGTGCTGCCGCGTACTGCGGCGATCCGCGCGATAATTGCTGTGGACAGCGCGCCGGGGTGGCCGTGGGGCGATGCTGCCGCTGCGTTTGTTGGTGGTGCACTAGATGACGCTGCCGCGCGTGCTGCGGCGCATTTTGGCTGTGCGGCGACGCGTTTTGCCACGCTTGATCCGGCGACGATTATTGCGGTGGCGCAGTCGGCGGGCGCGGCGGCTGTCATCACGCCTTACGCTCCGGTCGGCCCCGTCGCGGATGCACTTGCGGCGATTGCAGTACCACTTGCAGGGGCAGGATTGCGCTTGATCACGCTTCGTCGCGATTGGGATGAACGGTTTTGGCCACATGCCACGCGCGGCTTTTTCCCGTTCAAAGAACGCATCCCGGCACTGCTAAACGAGCTTAATTACAGCGGTAGTTATGAATTATGGTAACACGAGCGATGGACTAACTGCCGCAAATTTGGCAAACTCACCAGATACTGACCAATAGGGGAGTGTCGGGTTATGCCTAAAATTTTAGGGATTGGTGGTTTGTTTTTCAAATCGGCTGATGCCGCCGCGATGCGCGAGTGGTACGGGCGGGTGCTTGGGCTGTCGTTTGAAGAGTGGGGTGGGCTGGTGTTTCTGCCCGATGTTGCTGCTGCGCATCCTGGTGCGGCTACGGTCTTTTCGGCTTTCGGTGCCGATACCAAATATTTCGCACCGTCGGACAAAGAATTCATGTTCAACCTCATGGTCGATGATCTTGACGGCATTCTTGCGCGCTGTGCCGAGCACGGCGTTACGCCGCTCGCGCCGATCCTTGACGAAGCCAATGGCCGCTTCGCCCACATTGTCGATCCCGAAGGCCGTAAGATTGAGCTTTGGGAACCAAAGCCTTTCACCTAGGCTGTTCATTGCTTTAGGACAAAGTGTTCGGCCCGACGCTGTCAATTCCCAAACATCGCAGCGCCGGTGATCCATACTGCCGACAGGCCAAGGATCGCGAGGAGCAGCGAAATTGCGAGAATATAGCGAACGATGTGCGGGGTTGTGCCGCCGCTCGCTTCTTCGGTGTTAAGTTCAACCTGATCGCCGTCACGTTTCATTGGACTATCTCCGGCAAGGGAAACACAGCGATAGCATATTTTTGTCCAAGGATACACCATTTAGGATACAGCGTTTTTGTCCAGTTGATTGACGCTGAGCGCCATGTTGTAACGTAGTTCTGACAATTCAACCAAAGGCCCAAATCAATGCGCTTTCCTAATGCCTTATTGCTCCTTGCTGCATTCGTTCCTGCGTCTGCGTTTGCCGCGCCAATTGATCTCGCGGCGGCGCGTCAATCACTGATCGGGCAGTGGGAGGGCAGCCTTGAATACCGTGATTACAGTGCGGACAAATGGTTCGGCATTCCGGTTAAAACCGCGATTGAAGATCAGGGCGACGGTGTGACGATCATCCGCAAATCTGATTTTGATGATGGGCCAAAAATTGGCAACGTCCGGATCACCACCGTTGAACTTTATGATGCAACGAAAGGCGTGGTCACATCTGGCACGTTCCGCAAAGGCCGCACGCCCGAGCTATCAATCTATGCTGCGCGGTTAAGCGGGGTGCCGCTTGACGCGACGCATTGGACAATGATTGAAGAGAGCAACGGCATGGACGATAATCGCCCCGCGCGCCTCCGTCTGACAACAGTGCGCAAGGGGGATAGCCTTCAAACACTGAAAGAAGTCGATTTCCTCGATGATAAGAAAGACGAATGGCTCGCGCGCAACCGCACCAAGCTGACCCGGAAAAGTTAAGCCAAGCCTGCCGCTACTTAAGGAGATTGTGCAGCGGTTCGCGATCATGATACGGTGCGACCTTAGTAATGCGTAAGGAGGGCAGATCATGACATACTTAAAAGGATTTTTGGGGCTTCGCGGCGCATTTGCGCTTGGGGTGATGGCGGTTGCTTCGGTCACGGCAACGCCGGTGCAGGCGGGCGCACTTGATGGCGGTAGTATCAAGAAACTGCTCGGCGGGGCATCGGACAATGCGCTTGATAAGCTGGCAAAGCCCGGCGCATTTTATGCCGATACTGCTGTCCGCATCCTCCTGCCCGGTGCGAAGGGTAAGCTCGCGTCAAAGCTACTCAAAACGGGGGATAAGCTCGGTGTCACGACCAAGCTGACCAAAAGCCTAAACGACGCCGCTGGTTTTGCCGCACAAGAGGCAAAACCAGTATTTCGTAGCGCGGTTGATGGGCTGTCGCTCGCTGACGTGCCGGGGATCGCGCTCAAAAATGACGGCGCGACGGAGTATCTTAAGAAAAGTGCTGATACTGATTTGCGGCTCAAGGTGCGCCCTTTGATCGTTTCAGCGCTTACAAAGGTTGGCGCGTTCAGCCAGCTTGAAAAAATGGGCAAAGGCGGCGGGCTGCTCAGCCT
>JAYTMV010000409.1:0-9143 GCA_043728175.1 Sphingomonadales bacterium | reverse complement strand
GTTGATGACGGCGTTGCCGAGGGCGGCGAGGTCAGCATGTTCTATGACCCGATGATCGCCAAGCTGATCAGCTACGGTGCGACCCGCGAAGAGGCGATTGACAAGCAAATCTTGGCGCTCGATCAGTTTGAGATTCAAGGGCTTGGCCACAATATTGATTTCCTCTCGGCGATTATGCAGCATCCGCGTTTCCGCAGTGGTGACATCACGACAGGCTTCATTGCCGAGGAATATCCCGAAGGTTTCCACGGTGCGCCAACCTCAATCGAACTGGCCCGCAATATTGCGGCGATTGCTGCATTCGTTGCCACAGCCGAATCAGACCGCGCGCGCCGCGTTGATGGGCAATTGGGGGATCGGTTGAGGCCACCATCGGCCTGGCAGGTGAAGATTGATGATATCCTTCATGATGTCGTGCTGTCGGGTGACGATGTGACGGTGGATGGCATCCCAGTTGATCTCGATATGGAATATACGCCGGGCGATCGCCTGATCGAGGCTGAAATCGGCGACGCGCCGCTCGCAGTGAAAATTGCCAAAGCGCATACCGGCTTCACGCTCACCACGCGTGGCGCGATCCATAAGGCGCGTGTGCTACCCGCGCATGTCGCGCCACTCGCCGCGCACATGATTGAGAAAATTCCGCCCGATATGTCGCGCTTCTTGCTGTGCCCAATGCCGGGATTGCTCGTCGCGCTCCATGTTGAGGCGGGCGAGAAGGTCGAGGCTGGTCAGCCGCTCGCGGTGGTTGAGGCGATGAAGATGGAGAATATCCTGCGCGCCGAAAAATCAGGCGTGGTCAAATCACTAAGTGCGGCAGCGGGCGACAGCCTCGCGGTTGATGCGGTGATTTTGGAGATGGAGTGATTTGCGCGCGCGAAGGGATTCGAGTGTACGCCCCGGCTGTTGCCATGACGCCTAATCACAGGCATCAAAACCGCCAACGGCTTTACTGATAGGTTGATCAAGCTCTCAGGCGGACAGCGTGTAATGAGAGCTTTACGGAGCGCCGTCAGGGCCAAGTCCCTGTGCAAACGGTCGCCAGCGGCCAAACCCACAACGCGCCGTGCAAACAGATCAATGACGATGGCAAGGTGTAGCCGATCTTCACGCGTCCAGATGTAGGATATGTCGACGCCCCATTTCGCCTTTAGGAAAACTATCCACTTTATCGATGCAAGTCCAGTCACCGCCCCTCAGGCGTAAAGGTTGCGACCAAATCGAATCGGTCTCCCCGGAAAGTCTGGCAAACATAGGTGACCGGTTCCCCCGTCCGCCACGTCCAGCGCTCCACCAGAAGGCAGGGGGTATGGCGCGGGATGGCGAGATGGGCGCTGACTTCTCCGCTGGCCCCGATGGCACTGATCCGGTGGCGTGCCTGTGTCCAGGGCACTGACTGGATAAGCCAAGTGCTGGGAGATGTTGTCGTGAAATCGACGGTGGCAGCGTCGGGCACAGTATCGAGACTGATGAGGCGGTCTTCAAAGGCAAAGGGCCCGTCCTGCCCATGATGAATACCCTTAATGTGGCGGAGGCGGCTGCCGTTGGCAAAATGGCCGCTAAGTCCGTCGTCGCAGAGCGCATGGGATGAGAGCAATTCGAAACAATAGCTCCCGGTGCGCTCGGCAATGGCTTTGCCGATGTCCGGTATGTCGAGAACAGCAGATTGGACGTGCGGATAGGCGACAAAAGTGCCAGCTTTGCGCCGCCGTTCAAGCAGGCCAGCACGGACGAGTGCGGTCAGCGCCTTGCCAACGGTTGCGCGTGCGCAATCATATTGAATGACCAATTCATGTTCGAACGGAATGCGGTGGCCAGGCTTCCATTCGCCAGACGCGATGCGCGCTTCGATTTCTGCGCCTATCCGCTGAGCAATCTTCATGTCGCCATGATCCCGTCGACCACCCTCAGATAGCGTGCCGTGATGTTCGCGCTGTTTCTATGCTGGCCGTCTGATACCCATTTCTGCCCGTGCTTCCAGACGGTGTCGATACAGCCATGGCGCGCGGCGAATATCCAGTTGTCGAGTAATTGATCGCCCTTACGGCCATGCAGTGCAGGGTGGGTAGCGTTGAGCGTCACGAAATCCGCTGCATGGCCAACCGCCAGCCCCGGCGCAATGCCCATCGCTTGCGCCCCGCCTGTCAGTGTGGCTTCGAATAGCCGTCGCGCGACAGAAGCGTGCTGGTCACTCGCCAAAACGTTGCGCGCCTGATGCGCGAGCCTTTGGCTATATTCCAAAGCACGCAGTTCCTGCGCGAGGTCGATCAAGATGTTGGAATCGGTTCCGGTGCCAATCCGCCCACCCGCCTGCAGAAAACGCAACGCGGGAAAAATGCCGTCACCCAGATTGGCCTCTGTGATCGGGCATAGTCCGGCGACCGCTCCGCTCGCTGCCAAGGCATCGGTCTCGGCGTCGGTTAGGTGCGTCGCATGAATCAGGCACCAACGCTGATCTAACTCGACATGATCAAGCAGCCATTCGACAGGACGCTTGCCCGAAAACGCCAGACTGTCCAGCACTTCCTTTTGCTGTTCAGCAGCGTGAATGTGGATCGGCCCTCGGGGGCGCATTGCGATCAGTGCGGTCAGTTCATTGGGCGTCACTGCGCGCAGGCTGTGCGGGGCGACACCGAGTTGATCGCCGTCGGCAAGCAGCGGGTGGCATGACTCGATCAGGCGTGCAAAACTGTCCAGATCGTGGATGAAGCGCCGCTGGCCGTGATTGGGAGTGTGTCCGCCAAAATTGCTGTGCGCGTAGAACACCGGCAGCAAAGTCAGGCCGATACCCGTCGCGCGCGCGGCAGAGGCAATCCGCGCGGCCATTTCGGCGGGGTCGTCGTAAGCGCGGCCATCGGTATCATTGTGGAGATAGTGGAATTCGCCGACATGGGTATAGCCAGTTTCGAGCATCTCGGCATAGGCCATCGCGGCGATGGCTTCCATATCATCTGGGTTCAGCCGATCGAGGAAACGGTACATAACCTCGCGCCAGCTCCAGAAATTATCATCACTGCTGCCGCCCTTATGTTCCGCAAGCCCCGCCATCCCGCGCTGAAAGGCGTGGCTGTGAACGTTGGCGAGGCCGGGCAAGGTTATTTGGTGTGTCTCGTCGTTCGGCTCGGCAGGCGTGCCCGTTTCAATTGACGCGATCCGCCCGTTTTCGACGGTGAAGCGCACATTCTCGGCCCATCCACTGGGGAGCAAAGCGGTTGCTGACCAGAATGCGGACATAAAGACTCTCCTGCGAACGATAAGATTATGTCTAGACATAATCAAATTGTTCTGCAACTCATATGTCCATGAACAGCGAGTCTGCACTCACATGTGATCGCCTTTGGCAAAATGCGCGGCTTGCTACCATGACTGGCGCGGACATGGTGGAAGACGGCTTCATCGCCTGCAAGGATGGCCAGATTGTTTACGCGGGTAGCAGAAACGATGCGCCCGCTTTTGCAGCGACAGAGGTGATTGATTGTGCAGGCCGCTGGATCACGCCGGGGTTGATCGATTGCCACACGCATCTGGTTCACGCGGGCAACCGCGCGCATGAATTTGAACTGCGGCTGGCAGGCGCAAGCTATGAAGAGATTTCCCGCGCAGGCGGAGGCATCGTCTCGACAATGAGGGCTACGCGCGCGGCGAGCGAAAGCGAACTGGTTGAAGCTGCTTTGCCCCGGCTTGATGCCTTGATTTCTGAGGGTGTGACTACGATTGAGATCAAATCAGGCTATGGCCTTTCGCTCGACGATGAATTGAAAATGCTCCGCGCTGCCCGGCAGTTAGGTGACTTTCGCGGGGTCACGGTCAAAACCAGCCTGCTTGCCGCCCATGCTTTGCCGCCCGAATTTGCGGGCGATGCCGATGGGTATATCGACCATATTTGCGACGCGATCATCCCGGCTGCGGCGCAAGCCGGATTGGCCGATGCGGTCGATGGATTTTGCGAATCTATCGGTTTTTCGACCGCACAGATTGAGCGCTTATTTCAGGCTGCAAAGGCAAACGGCCTGCCGCTGAAGCTTCACGCCGAGCAATTGTCCAACAGCCACGGCGCGGCGCTCGCGGCGCGCTATGGCGGTCTGTCAGCCGATCATCTGGAGTATCTAGATGATGCGGGCGTTGCTGCAATGGCCTCTGCGAGAACGGTCGCGGTGCTGCTGCCTGGCGCCTATTATTTCACGCGCGAAACCTTGCCGCCGCCGATTGCCAAGCTGCGCGCAGCGGGCGTGCCGATGGCGCTGGCGACCGATTGCAATCCGGGCACTTCGCCGCTGACCTCGCTGTTGCTGGCAATGAATATGGGCGCGACTTTGTTTCGCCTGACTGTCGAGGAATGCCTCGCAGGTATCACACGCGAAGCCGCCCGTGCGTTGGGGATGCAGGATCAGGTTGGAACTTTGGAAGCAGGCAAGGCGTGCGATTTCGCGATCTGGGACATCGAACGACCGGCAGAGCTGGTTTACCGGATCGGCGCAAACCCGCTCCATCAACGTATTTGGAGGGGGCAATGAACATCACAATCGAAGCCGGGGCCGTGTCATTGGCCGATTGGCGGCGTATTTATCGCGGCGAAACGCCGATACTTGATCCGTCGGCTCATGCAAAAATTATCGCCAGCGTAGAGTCGGTTGCACGCATCTTGGCGCGGCATGAGCCTGTTTACGGGATCAACACTGGCTTTGGTAAACTCGCCAGCGTCAAGATCAGCGATGATGATCTGCTGACGCTACAACGCAATATTGTGCTTAGCCACGCGGCAGGCGTGGGCGAACCAATGCCGGTTCCCATCGCGCGGCTGATGATGGCGCTCAAGCTCGCCAGTCTGGCGCAGGGCGCGTCTGGTGTGCAATTAGCCACAGTCGAGATGCTCGGCGCTCTGCTCGAAAAGGGCCTGACGCCAGTCATCCCCGCGCAAGGCTCGGTCGGCGCTTCGGGTGATTTGGCACCTCTCGCGCATATGGCCGCCGCAATGATCGGGACTGGCGAAATCTGGGTTGAGGGTGTTCGCACACCCGCGCTGCAAGCACTGGCCGATGCCGGATTGTTGTCGCTGACGCTCGGCCCCAAAGAAGGCTTAGCGCTACTTAACGGCACACAGTTTTCCTGTGCTTACGCGCTTGCCGGATTGTTCGAGGCCGAACGCCTGTTCGCATCGGCATTGCTGACTGGCGCGCTCTCGACCGAAGCCGCCAAAGGTTCGGACGCGCCGTTCGATCCGCGCATCCATGCCTTGCGCGGCCACAAGGGCCAGATCGAAACCGCCGAGGCGTTGCGCAGCCTGATGGACGGTTCCGCCATCCGCGCCTCGCATCTGATAGGCGACACCCGCGTGCAAGATCCCTATTGCCTACGCTGCCAACCGCAAGTGATGGGGGCGGTGCTCGATATGCTGCGGCAAGCGGCGACGACCTTGCTGACCGAAGCCAATGGCGTTTCTGACAACCCGCTGATCTTTGCCGATACTGACGAAGCGTTATCGGGCGGCAATTTCCATGCTGAGCCTGTCGCTTTCGCTGCGGACATGATCGCGATGGGCCTGTGCGAAATCGGTTCGATTGCCGAGCGGCGGATTGCGATGCTGGTTGATCCGGCTCTATCCGGTCTGCCCGCCTTCCTCACCCCGCGTCCCGGACTCAATTCAGGTTTCATGATCCCGCAAGTGACTGCGGCGGCGCTGGTTTCGGAAAACAAGCAGCGTGCTTATCCGGCCAGCGTCGATTCCATCCCGACCTCGGCCAATCAGGAAGACCATGTTTCAATGGCCGCGCACGGTGCGCGGCGCTTGCTTGGCATGGCGGACAATGTCGCGGGCGTGTTGGCGATTGAATATCTGGCGGCGGCGCAAGGTTGTGATTTTCACGCGCCACTCAAATCAAGTGACACGCTCGAAGCTGCGCGCACTTTGCTGCGATCCAGTGTGCAGGCACTTGATGAGGACCGCTATTTCCATCCCGACATCGCCCATGCACAGGCACTGGTTTCCTCGGGCGAACTCGCCGCACTCGCCAATTTGCTCGGGGTCGCATGACCGATTGGCTTTCCGTTACGCTCGGAGATGCGCCGCTAATCGTCAGTATCCCACATGCCGGGACAATCATTCCAGAAGACATCTCCGGGCTGCTCTCGCTTGATCTGGCGCGGCGCGATGCGGGTCGGCGTTATGCCTTTGCGACGGACTTCGGCGCGACGATCATCCCTAACCGTCATAACGGAGCAAGCTGCGATGCTGTACTGACCGATGCAATTGCGGCGAACCGTGCCAGCGAAAGCTATGTCATCATTGGCCGCATTAACGCCGGCTGGATCACCTGCAATTATGGCAAACCAGATCGAGGCATCGACGCTGTGCAAATGGAACCCGCCATCCGGGGCTATGCCGATGAAGACGGCGCATGGCCGCCGCCGTGGGACGCTGCCCGCGTCGTGCCGATGCAAGCCAAGCTCCACAATATTCTCTCCACCTGATTAGACTTTGTGAAGGAACTGAAATGAACCGTCTCGATAACAGCCGCGTCATCCGCGCCGCGCATGGCACCGAACTGAGCGCCAAAAGCTGGTTGACTGAAGCGCCGCTGCGGATGCTGATGAACAATCTCGATCCCGATGTCGCTGAAGACCCCGCCTCATTGGTCGTTTACGGCGGCATTGGCCGCGCCGCACGCAACTGGGAATGCTATGATCAGATTGTCGCAACGCTCAAACGGCTGGAGAATGACCAGACGCTTCTGATCCAGTCGGGCAAGCCAGTTGGCGTGTTCCAAACCCACAAGGATGCGCCGCGTGTCTTGCTCGCCAACTCCAACCTCGTACCGCAGTGGGCGACGTGGGCGCATTTCAACGAACTCGATCGTGCCGGGCTGATGATGTACGGCCAGATGACGGCTGGTTCTTGGATTTATATCGGATCACAAGGCATCGTGCAGGGCACCTATGAGACCTTCGTCGAAATGGGCCGCCAGCATTATAATGGCGACCTGTCGGGCAAGTGGATTTTGACTGGCGGTCTAGGCGGAATGGGTGGCGCGCAGCCGCTGGCGGCGACGATGGCAGGGGCAAGCTGCCTTGCGGTTGAATGCCAACCGTCGCGCATCGAAATGCGTTTGCGCACCGGCTATATCGATCGACAGACCGACAGCCTAGATGAAGCGCTGGAGATTATGGCGAACGCGAGGACGCCAATCTCGGTTGGCCTTCTCGGCAATGCCGCTGACGTCTTCCCCGAAATTTACCGGCGCGGCGTGCGGCCCCACGGCGTGACCGATCAGACATCGGCACATGATCCGATCAACGGTTACCTGCCGCAAGGCTGGACGCTCGATCAGTGGATGACCGCACGTGAACGCGATCCTGCGAGCGTAGAAAAAGCCGCCCGCGCCTCAATGGCGGTGCATGTCCGCGCGATGCTCGATTTCTGGAGGGCAGGCGTGCCGACACTCGATTACGGTAACAACATCCGCCAGGTTGCCAAAGACGAAGGCGTTACAGACGCGTTTGATTTTCCGGGCTTTGTACCAGCTTACATCCGTCCGCTGTTTTGCCGCGGCATTGGGCCGTTCCGCTGGGCGGCGCTATCGGGTGATCCCGAAGATATCTATAAAACCGATGCCAAGGTGAAAGAACTGATCCCCGATGATCCTCACCTGCGTAACTGGCTCGACATGGCGCGCGAGCGAATTCATTTTCAAGGGCTTCCTGCGCGCATCTGCTGGGTTGGCCTCGGCCAGCGTCACCGGCTCGGCTTGGCCTTCAACGAAATGGTCAGAACCGGCGAACTGAAGGCGCCGGTTGTCATCGGCCGCGATCATCTTGATTCCGGCTCGGTTGCCAGCCCTAATCGCGAGACTGAAGCGATGAAGGACGGTTCAGATGCCGTATCCGACTGGCCGTTGCTCAACGCCCTGCTCAACACCGCTTCGGGTGCGACTTGGGTGTCGCTGCACCACGGCGGCGGAGTCGGCATGGGCTATTCGCAGCATTCGGGCATGGTGATTGTTGCCGACGGAACCGACGATGCCGCGCGGCGGCTGGAGCGTGTTTTGTGGAATGATCCGGGCACCGGCGTAATGCGTCATGCCGATGCTGGCTACGACATCGCAGTGGATTGCGCGCACGAGCAGGGCCTCGATCTGCCGGGTATCTTGTGAAGAGACCGTGACGAGTGGAAAAGATAGAGACCTAAATTTGAAACATTGAAACGCGCAGATTACGCTAAGAGAAAAATGGAGCAGGAAAGTGTATGTCACAACTGCTTAAATGGCGTGTCATGCTTAGCCAAGCCATCGCCGCGCTGTTAACGCTTTGTTTGGTTTAAACCGCCGAAACAGCAAGGGATTTAGCCGACCTAGCTATGCCGTCCGCGCGTTTAGCCGCTTCTGACATTAAATTGCATCGATTTGATTACGGCAAAAATCACGGGCACACGACCGGGCAATTAGAAATGTCCATAAAATATTGTAATAAATGAGGAAGCTGGCGCACCCGAAGGGAGTAGCTTAAACAAGCAATTTCAATGCGTTAGCTTGGCAACATGCGTCAAGCCGCGCAACGCATATCCTTGGGATATCGTCGGCAATGGCGAACCTAAATGACAAGCGCAGCGCCGATCAAAATCAGCAAAGAAGCCATTGAATCAATCTGGGGAATGATTGAAGTCAATGCGCTCACTGTGCCAATGGAAGCGCGCCAAAGATATCTCTCACAAAAGCGAGAAGCGTTTGAAAAAGAAGCTTATGGCCAAAGCCGCCCCAGCTTCAAATATAGACCCCCTGACACTATCGCCCCGCCAATCGCCGAGCAGGAAATTGAGCAAGAGCCGATAATCGCAAGGCCGTTCGTTTGGCGCGATCCTGCCACCATACCCCCGCGCCCGTGGATTTATGGCCGCTGGTTGCTTCGCCACACTGTAACCGCATTGCTTGCGCCGGGTGGCGTCGGCAAATCCGCGCTTGTCGTTAGCACAGCGCTTGCCCTTGCCAGCGGTGCCCCCGTGCTTGGCAAGCCTATTCACGGCTCGCCTAAAGCCGTTTGGTATTGGAATTTGGAGGATGATCTCGACGAACTGTCCCGCCAATTTCACGCCGCTGCGCAGCTTCATAATATCGACCCCGCAAGGTGCGGCGACCGTATCTTTGTCGATAGCG
>JAYTMV010000408.1:0-1614 GCA_043728175.1 Sphingomonadales bacterium | reverse complement strand
CGAACGGCCCGAACAGCCCAAGCACAAGGCCAATCGCTAAGACAATCAATATTTCAATCGCGAGACGTTGGAGCATATTCGCGAATGTGGCTGCCCATTCGCGAAGCGTCAACTGGCACAAACCCTCAATATAGCGGGATTCGCGAATTTCTGCGGCACGTCTGCGTAACTGCGCTTGCCCGCAAACGGGCGGGCGGCACGGTTGGTGACATCAGATCACTTAGCCAAGGATAGTTAATATGAATTACGCCATTCAACGCCGCGCCGTTGCCAAGCCGCGCACCATTACATTTCGGTTCATCCTTATTACGGCGCTTGCCACCATCCTCGTCACGCTGCTTGCAATGGCGATTGGCAACAGCTTCGGCACGCAAACCGAACGGCTGCGGACGCCGCCGCTTGTTCTGATTATCCATTTGATGACCGTAATCCCAGCCGTGCCGCTTGGTATCTATGTCTTCTTCACGCCCAAGGGAACGTTGCGCCATAAAATGGCGGGCCGGGTGTGGGCGATGCTGATGATCATCACCGCCATCGACAGTTTCTGGATTAAAAGCAGCAACGGCAGCATTGGGCCAATCCATGTTTTTTCGGTGATCTCGCTCGTCTCAATCACGCGCGCAATGCTTGCCATCCGGCGCGGCGACATCGCCACACATGAACAGGCAATGATGGGCAGCTTCATCGGGCTGTTGGTTGCGGGGCTATTCTCATTCCTTCCCGGCCGGATTATGGGCAGCCTCGTATTTGGCTGATTATACTTAGTTTTCAATTCGGGGCGTTGGGGTTAGAGCAAGGATATGACCAATACCCTCACCATTGCCCTCGCCCAAATGTCGCAGCGTGTTGGCGATTTGCCCGGCAATGCCGATGCAATGCTCGCCAAACGGGCTGAGGCCGTTGGCGTTGATCTTATCCTTTTCCCTGAGCTGCAACTGATCGGTTATCCGCCCGAAGATCTGGTGCTTAAACCCGCGCTTGTGGCGCGTGCGGAGGTTGAGCTTGGCCGACTCGCAGCCGCAACGGCGGACGGCGGCCCGGCGATGCTGGTTGGTTCGGTGTTCCTTGACCAAGGGCACTTGTTCAACGGCGTCGCGCTGCTTGACGGAGGCAAGATTGCCGCTGTGCGTTACAAGCATGAGCTGCCCAATTACGGCACTTTTGACGAAAAACGCATTTTCACCCCCGGGCCGCTGCCCGAACCCGTGCTGTTTCGCGGCGTAAAGCTTGGCCTGCCCATTTGCGAGGATGCGTGGTTGCCCAAGGTTAGCGCGCATTTGGTGGCACAGGGGGCTGAACTGCTGATTTCGGTCAACGGCAGCCCCTATGAAATTGATAAGGATGATCGGCGCATGACCCAAGTGTTCGCCGCGCGTGTGCGTGAAACCGGGCTGCCGCTGATTTTCCTCAACCGGATTGGCGGGCAGGATGAGGTGGTGTTTGACGGCGCGTCGTTCGTTTTGAACGCTGATGGCAGCATGGCGCACCGCTTGCCCGATTGGGAGGAAGCGCTTGCCGTAACCACTTGGTCGCGCGCGGCCAAGGGCTGGCACTGCCCGCAAGGGGCACTGGCCGATGGGGATAGCCACCCCGCCGATATCTACCACGCGATGA
>JAYTMV010000407.1:0-5570 GCA_043728175.1 Sphingomonadales bacterium | reverse complement strand
ATATAATATCTTGGCGTTCTTTGCGGCTTGGCGCGCAAATATGTTCGCGCAAAGACGCAAAGAACGCCAAGATTTATGTGCCTCAGAAATACCATATACTCACCAGCGGCCACGCCAGCGCGCCGGGCGTTTCAACCACGCGGCGCAGCAAACCGTCGGCATGGATCAGGCTCTGTCCGCTCCAGATGCCCAAGTGAAATTGCGCCGCACTTGGCTGGAGCAACAGCACGTCACCCGCACGCGGTTCGCCCTCGCGCTGCACCATCCCATTATCAACAAACATCGCAGCGAAACCATCCGCCGTCCCGCCACGCAAGGCATAGCCTTCGGGCGGGCGCGTAATCGCGGGGCACGCGCAGGTGATCAGCCCGACACAGTCAAGCCCGCTCACCGGATCGCGCCCGTGCAGCCGAAAGCGCGTGCCGATCAGCGCGCGGGCGCGGGTAACGGGATCACCGCGAAATAGGGCGGCTCACGCAGCGTTAGCGTCGCCCCTGATGAGGCCACAATCCGACTATCAATCCCAGAATTCGCGCCGTCGAGCCAGCGCAGCGTACCCGCCACATAAGCGCCGTCAACCGCGCCCATATCCACAGTCACGCGCATCCCGGTCACCGAAACCACGCGCGCAAAGCGCCGCCGCCCCGCCATATCCACCCCGCAATGACGGTCACCCAGAGATGCCCGACATTCAGGCGTCGTTTCCTCCACCACTGGCCCCTCAAGCAACGCCGCCGGCCCACGCAGTTCAGCCGAAAAGCCGCCCTCACCCGTTTCAACCATGCCAAGCTCACCGCGCACAAGGAACAGCGGTTGGGCATCAGGCGCTTCCCAATTGACCGCCGAAACGCGCAAAGTCGCGCCGTCCCACCGCCCCGCCGCGAGATCATCCTCGGTAATCGCATCACTCGTCAGCGCGCCCGAAAGTTCGATACTATCAGGATCAAACCCATCCTGTCGCTCAATCGCCGAAGGGATCATCCCCGGCGCCGCGCGGTAAATCAGCCCGTCAATAATAAGGTCATAGTCATGACTGGTCAGGCCAAGCGTAATCCCGTCACGCCGATCAATCCGCCAAATAAAGGCAAGCGTCGTGAGGGGGTTGGTGTACCACATGGGCAAATCTCCTGAAGATGCCCTCTCCCCTTGAGGGAGAGGGTGGGAGCGCGGCGCGTTTAGAGGGGATCGTCATTGCGAGGAGCGAAGCGACGCGGCAATCCAGTAGCTACGGTTGGACTGGATTGCCGCGCTTCGCTCGCAATGACGACCTTTTTCCGGCCAAAATCTTAGGAATTATCACTCCCGCACTTCAATCAGCGGCACGCTCGGCGCATCGCCTGCGGCAAACAGTGCGGCGTCAATTTCGAGGCTATCTTCGGCGAAACGCACTGGCACATCGAACTGAAACCCCGCGCGCACTTGCACGCCTGCGCCGGGTGCGACGGTGAATGAGACGATCCCGACTTCAAGCAACACCCACCCGCTTGTCGCCAGCATCCCGCCGAGCGAGACCAGCACAGTCCCCATCACGGGCCGGGTAATCCGGCGCAGTTCGCCGTCCGCTTCCGCGCCGTAACGCTTGATCAGGGGAAACTCGGTGCGCACCCCGTCACCCACACCCAGCAATTGATCGCCCGCGCTCACCGCTCCCGCCATGTTGCGCGAACTGAAATCATACGGATCACGGAAACGAAACCCCCGCGCCGCCCCGCGCCGTCCCCGGAAAAATGCGATCAGCGTCTGCAAATCGCCTTCTGAGCGCACCCCCGGCCCCGCGTCAAAGCGCAGCCGCCCGCTCGCCCAATCGGCGTTTCGCTGTTCATGGCCCGAAGCCGTCGTCACCACCGCCGTCGAAAACCCCGGCGTCACGCTCGCCCCGCGCCCGAGGCTCAGCGGAAATTGCACATCATCAAATACCTGCACGGCACCTTCTCCTTGATCAAAATGAACATAGCCATCGCGCAGCACCTGCGGCTGCGCCCAGATAAATGTCGCCGCCACCCCGCGCGCCCGGCCTACGTCGGCTGCGGCATCGATCAGCGCCCACTGTGCTTTGTCCTCTGGCCGCAGCACAAACCCGGCGAGATAATGCTGCTTGGCGGGCGGATAACCGAGCCGCTCTTCGGCCACCGCAACCCCGCGCATAGACGCTCCGCGATTGCCGCTCGTCACATAATCATAATCCTCAAGCTGAAGCACATCGAACGCAGGCGATGCCCAGCCGACAGGTACGTTCGCGCGCTTGAGCTCAGGCGCGGCCTCATCAAGCACCGTCGGCAAATAGGGCAGCAGCAAAGCCTCGCAGCCCGGATGATCAAGCCGCACCGCCGCCACCAGCGCCGCCGTTGATGCCGCGAGCATCACGCCCGCCGCATCAAGCAACGCCTTTTGCGCCGCACTCATCGGCCCATTAACGCTCGCAATCTCAACCGGATTGCCACCAAAGGCCGCCTTGGCCGCTCCGTCATATAGGCAGATGCGCTTGTCAGGCATCACCCACCACCACGGTTCGCCCACCTGAAAGCGCGGTGCCTGCCCCGCATCGACCGCAATCTGGACGAAGGCACGTGCGACACTCTGCAAATATCCCATCGCGCCGACGTGAGCGGGTGACAGCAAGGTTGATGGCGGCACATAGCCCGTTGCCGCCGGATCGCCATTAAACGCGCGCTGCTTCCAGTCATTATAGCAATGCGCATCATAAAGCTCGTAAGACAGCGAGACGATCAGGCCGTAACCAAGTGCCTTTGCCGAGGCCGCAAAATCAGCGTGCCACGCGCGGCACGGCTGGTTAAGCGCGCCGCCGTTCAGGCTTGCGTAAAATCCGCCTGACAGCGCTTCGAGCCTGAAATAATGGCTCATCCCGACATAATGGTTGATGTCGCCGCGATAGCCGAGCTGCAAAATGCTGCGCAGCAATCGCGCGGGCGTCTGGTTATACGCATCGTCATAACCAGTCGCCATCGACAGCCCGTGCGCGGGGACGACCACATCGCCAATCTCAAGCGTTGAAGCCGGGCCAGTGCAAGCCATATCAGTGAGCGTGACCCAGCCTTCAACGGCTGCGACGAGCGGGGTGTCGATGCCTGTGTAACTCGGCGGCACCAGCGAGATAAACATACGGTCAATATCGCCCACAAACACCGGATCGGCTTCTTGCGGGAACATGAATCCACCGCTCAGCGCATCAAAGTCCAAGCTAATCTGCGCGTCTGCATTGGTGCCGCTCGCATAGTTCCACAGCCGCACAAACCAGCTTTTGGGCACCCCCGCCGCGTCACGCCCCTCAATTGTCAGCGTCGGGCCATTGACCGCGTCAAGCGGCATGATCCCGCTCGACTGCCAGTGAAATTTGAGGATGCACCCGCGATAATCGCGCGCCGTTTCATAGGCGAGCAGCGGATGATCAAGCACATCTTCGCTTGCCCAGATCAGCCCCGCCAGATCATCGGCTTTATAAAAAACCGCATCAACCCGCAGCGCTTGCGAGCCAGTCGTCGTAACCGCCGCCATGATCGGACGCGGAAAATCCACAGTCCAAAACCGCGCATCAAAACGCTTGATAAACGACGTCGTCCGCCGCTCACCAGGGGCGGCAAGCCAATAAGGCATTTGGGTTCTCCGATTCAGAGAGTCGCGCTTTTTGAGAAAGCCGTCATGCTGAACTTGTTTCAGCATCCATCTTTCCACAGGCAGCGACGTCATTTGTTGAAACATGGATCCTGAAACAAGTTCAGGATGACGATTTCATTTTTAAAATAGCTGGGGAGATACTACTCCTCCCTCAACAACGCACCCCTAACCGCCCTTGCCACTTGCCGGCTTGAGCGCGCCAGTGCCTCAGGCGCACTCCCAGCAGGGGCATTCACCGCGATTGAAATCCGCACGTCACGCGCGCCGGATTGCGTCGGTGCAACCACAGCGCCGCTGCTCGTTGGTACAAACAGTTCAGGCCCGCGTTCGCCGACCATATAGGCACGACCCGGCGAGACTGGCCCACCCGTCGCCCGCCCCGGCGCACCACCAAAAATGCTACCAAGCGCCGACAGCCCAAGTGCGAGCAAACCGCCGCCTTGCCCACCGCCGCCCGAGTCCCCGCCGCCAAGCGCTGATCGCACCGCAGAATTTGCAATCTCCGCCAGCACCGAAAGCGCCACCCGCTTCAAATCCTCAAAGCCGAATTTGCCCGTGCGAATCGCGCGACCAAGCGCGTTTTCGATCAGCGCGCCCGCGCGGTTGACGCTGCTGCCCAGCGGCCCATCCAACTGCGCACGCAGCTCCGCCACATCACGCGCAAAGCCTTGCGTATCGGCGCGGACGGACACCGTCAGCCGTTCGATTTCCTCATCCATCGGGAAATTGCTCCTGTAATAACATGATAAGATCGCGGTCAGCGGCGTTCCCCGCATCGGGCACAAGCGCGGTCAGGATCGCGGCAAGTTCGGAGGGCGTCGCGTTCCAAAATTCATGCGGTCGCCAGCCGAGCAGCGCGCCAGTCAGACCAGCAAGGCGTGTGGCGGTTTGGGTGAAATTATCTGTCATTTGAATGCCTCAATTGAGGCAATCACTGTGCCTCAGAAGAATGTACCGGGCTTACGCTTGGGTGGCTTTTTCTCACCTTTGAACCAGCCGACCATTTCTTCAAATTCATGAAAAAACATATCATTGCCAAGACGCTCACGAATCCGCATCACGAACGGAGCGCCACGCTCCCAATACTTTATAGCTGACGTTTTGTGCCAGCGTTTGAAAAGCTCAAAATCGATGATGCCGCGCTGAATGCCGATTGAAATCAATTCATAACTGTTCAGGATACGGCCAATGGCGAGAGCTTGTTCGGTTTGCTCTTTATTTTCTTCGGCCCAAACCGCAAGACCACCGGGTTTCTTCGCCAACTCAACAAACAGCTTTCGCGCCTCAATGATATCGCGATCAGACTCAAGGTGCGTTATATGGTCGAGTGTAACCTGACGGCGGGTAATGGCGCGTTGCGATAATATACCCCATATCGCGATGAGGCTGGCAATCGCACCAGTAACAAAAACGGCCCCCACTTCATTCATGGGAGCCGTTATATGTCGTATTTATGCAATATTGCAATGCCTATGAAAGGCCGCCCCAACCTTCGCGTGTGATCGTCATTTTACGTCTCCAATATCGCATGTTAAAACAAAGCGAGTTAACCATCGATAAATATGATGACATGTCATCCAAACATTGGAGATATCACATATTGTGCTATTTGCAAATTGCAAACATCCTAACGCCCACCCAAAATCTGCCCAAGCAGCACTTTAAGCGCGGGCGTGGCCGCTGCCAGCCCGGCCTTCGCCACTGCCTCACCAAATGCCTCGCGCGTCATGCCTTCAGGCTGCTCGGCTAGACAGTGCCAGAACAGCGCGACCATCTCTGACAGTTTGAGCGACCCCGATGCTGCGCGTTCGACCAGCGCAAACAATGGCCCGATCTCCTCCTCTGCCGCCACCAATGCTGCAAAGCTTGGCCGCAGCATAAGTGCAGCATTTTCAAGCGCGAGCACCGCCTCACCGCGCGCAGGGTTGGCGCTCACA
>JAYTMV010000406.1:0-5833 GCA_043728175.1 Sphingomonadales bacterium | reverse complement strand
GTTCATCTATTCGCGCCTTGATGCAAAGGGTCTGTCGATGACCCTGAAGCAAGCGAAGAAGTGGGTCGAAAAGGAGCGCAAGGAAGTTTGGGACATCCTTGATGAGGTGATCCGCGAACATCCCGTAATGCTCAACCGTGCACCCACGCTTCACCGTCTTGGCATTCAAGCGTTTGAGCCTGTGCTGATCGAGGGCAAAGCGATCCAGCTTCACCCGCTGGTCTGCTCGGCATTCAACGCCGATTTCGATGGTGACCAGATGGCGGTTCACGTTCCGCTTTCACTTGAAGCCCAGCTTGAAGCCCGCGTCCTGATGATGTCGACCAACAACATCCTTTCGCCTGCGAACGGAAAGCCGATCATCGTTCCATCGCAGGATATGGTGCTTGGCCTTTATTATCTTTCGATGATGAAGGAAGGCGAACCCGGCGAAGGGATGCTGATGTCTGACATGCAGGAAGTGCATCAGGCGATCCATGCAGGGGCCGTCACGCTGCACACCAAGATCACCACGCGTGTGCCGCAAACTGATGAGGCGGGCGCGACTTATATGAAGCGCGTTGAAACCACGCCGGGCCGGATGCTGCTCGGTGAAACGCTGCCGAAATCGCACAAGGTGCCGTTTGAAACGGTCAACCGCCTTCTTACCAAGAAGGAAATTGGCGATGTTATCGATCAGGTTTACCGCCACACCGGCCAGAAGGACACCGTGCTTTTTGCCGATGCGATCATGGCGCTTGGTTTTAAGCACGCGTTTCAGGCAGGAATCAGCTTCGGCAAGGATGACATGATCATCCCTGACACCAAGGATAATCTTGTTGAGGAAACCCGCGTGCTCGTGCGCGATTTCGAAAACCAGTATCAGGAAGGGCTGATCACCCAGCAAGAGAAATATAATAAGGTGATCGATGCGTGGTCACGTTGCGGCGATCAGGTGGCGTCGGAAATGATGAAGGAAATTCAGGCGGTCAAGAAATTGCCCAACGGTCGTGAAGCCCCGATCAACTCAATCTACATGATGGCGCACTCTGGTGCGCGTGGTTCACAAGCGCAGATCAAGCAGCTTGCGGGGATGCGCGGTCTGATGGCCAAGCCTTCGGGCGAAATCATCGAAACGCCGATTATCTCAAATTTCAAGGAAGGCCTGACCGTTCTTGAATATTTCAACTCAACCCACGGTGCGCGTAAGGGCTTGGCCGACACTGCGCTCAAGACGGCTAACTCGGGCTATCTGACGCGGCGTCTGGTTGACGTTTCGCAGGACTGTGTCGTGATTGAGGAAGATTGCGGCACTGAACGTGCGCTTCTGATGAAGGCGATTATTCAGGGCGGTTCAACCATTGCCTCGCTTGGGGAGCGTATTCTTGGCCGCACCACGGCGGAAGATATCGTTGATACCAAGGATAACAGCGTCGTCATCCCGTCAGGTACTTTGCTTGACGAGGCTGACATTGTCGTGATTGAAGCGATTGGTACGCAGTCAGTCAAAATCCGTTCGCCGCTCGTTTGCGAAACACGGATGGGCGTATGCGGCAAATGCTACGGTCGAGATCTGGCACGTGGTACGCCTGTCAACATGGGTGAGGCGGTCGGTGTTATTGCGGCGCAGTCAATCGGCGAGCCTGGTACGCAGCTTACGATGCGGACGTTCCACATCGGCGGGGCAGCGCAGCTTAACGAGCAATCAAGCCTTGATGCGGTGAGCGACGGTGTGCTTGAATACCGTGATCTCCGCACGATCAAGGACAAGATGAACCGCACGGTTTCGCTCTCACGTCAGGGGGAAATCGCGATTGTCGATAGCGAAGGCCGCGAACGCGCGGTGCACCGCCTGCCTTACGGCGCTTATGTGCTGGCGGCAGACGGTGGCAAGGTCAAAAAGGGCGCACGAATTGCCGAATGGGATCCGTTCACCATGCCAGTGATCACCGAAAACCCTGGCGTCGTGAAATATGTCGATCTGGTTGAAGGGCAAACGCTGGTTGAACAAACCGATGAAGCGACCGGCATTGCGCAAAAGGTTGTGACTGAATTCCGTCCGGGCCGGTCAAAGGTTGATCTTCGTCCGCGCCTGACCTTGCTTGATAGCGATTCGGGTGAAGCGGGCCGTTACATGTTGGCCGCTGGCGCGATGCTCTCGGTCGAGGATGGTGCCACGGTTCAGGGCGGTGACGTTCTCGCGCGTGTCAGCCGTGAAGCCGCTAAGACGCGCGACATCACGGGCGGTCTGCCGCGTGTTGCCGAACTGTTTGAAGCACGTATCCCCAAGGAAAATGCGATCATCGCCAAGGTTTCTGGCCGGGTTGTCTTCGGCAAGGATTATAAGGCCAAGCGCAAGATCGGCATTCAACCCGAGGATGGCGGCGAACTCGTTGAATATCTGATCTCCAAATCAAAGGTGATCGACATTCAAGAGGGCGATTATGTGAAGCGCGGTGATAATCTCATCGGCGGTTCGCCTAACCCGCATGACATTCTTGAGGTGATGGGGATTGAGCCGCTTGCTGAATATATCGTTGCCGAAATTCAGGAAGTGTACCGTTTGCAGGGCGTGAAGATCAACGACAAGCACATCGAAACGATCGTTCGTCAGATGCTGCAGAAGGTTGAAATCACCGCTGCCGGCGATACCACATTGCTTCCGGGCGAACAGGTTGACCGCGAAGAAATGATCGCGATCAATGAAAAGATTGAAGCGACTGGCGGCAAGCCTGCTGAGGGCAAGCCAATCCTTCTCGGCATCACCAAGGCAAGTTTGCAAACGCGCAGCTTCATCTCGGCGGCGTCGTTCCAGGAAACCACGCGCGTTCTGACCCAGGCCTCAGTTGAGGGCAAGAAGGACACGCTCGTTGGCCTCAAGGAAAACGTGATTGTTGGCCGCTTGATCCCGGCAGGGACGGGTGCTGGCATGAACCGTCTGCGTGTTACTTCAAACTCGCGCGACGCAGCCCTTCGTGTGCAGCAACGCGCGTGGCAGGCTTCGCTAACGCCTACGCCAGCAGCACCTGTTGCTGAACCTGCAGTGGCTGAAGCAACCGACGGCGAATGATCCTCTGGCCCCTTCCCGGTGGGAAGGGGCCAATCAACCCACCCTATTTTCTGCACAATCGCAGATGATCAGCGTTTGCTCCACGGTAAAGTGAGCCACGCTTGGGCTGACTCTGCGTGTGTAACTGCTACAGCGTTTTCCAGCGGCAACCGGGGGGCCGTAACGGCCAGCCTGCGTCGCTGATGTGAAAACTCTGGAGTATAGAAAATGCGTAAGATCATGATTCTCGCAAGCTTTTCGCTTGCCCCGCTGATGGCCACGTCGGCAATGGCTGGCCCTGAAAAAGCAACGCCTGCACAGGGTGCGCCTGAAGCGGCTAAGCCAGCGGCAAACGACAGCGCCGTCGTCGGCAAAAAAGTTGCTGAGGAATGGAACAAATATGACACCGCGAAAAAGGGCCACCTCACCCAGGAAGAATTTGCCAAATGGATGGGTGATCTCCGCGCAAGTGCTGGTCAGCCCGCACCTGACGCCAATTGGCTTGGGCTTGCCTTTACGCAGACCGACGCCGATGCGGATAAAAAAGTCTCCGAAGAAGAACTCAAGCGCTTCCTCGTTACCGGCGCATAGTCGGAACACCATCGGTGTCGCACCGATTGGGCGGGGCTGAATAAGCCTCGCCCTTTTTTCCTACTTGTCATTATGCCCACTCTCACGTCACTAGTAGGCGCAGCATAAGGGAGAGCATGATGGCCGAGTTCAACACAATCACCACTGAAATCAGCGACGGGATTTTCACCCTCACGCTCAATCGACCTGACCGGATGAACGCCTTCACGGGCGAGATGATGAAGGATATGATCGCCGCGTTCGATCTGGCCGACGCTGATGACAGCGTCCGCGCGGTGATCGTTACGGGTGCTGGTGACCGCGCCTTTTGCGCAGGTGCTGACCTAGGCGCTGGCAAAGACACTTTCGATTACACCAAACGCGCCGAACGGCTTGAGGAAGGCTCTCCCTTACGCGCGGACGGCAGCGTCGATTACACCCACCCCGGTGTACGTGACAGCGGCGGCAAAGTGACGCTGCGGATATTCAACAGCAAAAAGCCTGTGATTGGCGCGATCAACGGTGCCGCCGTCGGCATCGGCGCAACGATGCAATTGGCGATGGATTTCCGGCTCGCCAGCACCAAGGCGCGCTTTGGCTTCGTCTTTGCCAAACGCGGGATTGTGCCCGAGGCGGCGTCAAGCTGGTTCCTACCGCGCCTCGTCGGGATCAGCCAAGCGCTTGATTGGTGCTACTCAGGCCGCGTATTCGGCGCGGAGGAAGCGCTCAGCGGCGGCCTCGTCAAATCTATCCACGAACCTGAAGACCTCATCCCCGCCGCCCGCGCCTTCGCCCACAGCCTGACGAGCGAAAGCGCCCCCGTCTCAATCGCGCTCACCCGCCAGATGATGTGGCGAATGCTCGGCGCGGCCCACCCAATGGAGGCACACAAGATCGACAGCCGCGCCATCTGGTCACGCGGCCAAAGCGGAGACGCAGTGGAAGGGGTAACATCATTCTTGGAAAAACGCGCGGCAGTCTATCCCGATAAGGTGAGCGAAGATATGCCGCACTTTGCGCCGTGGATGGATGAGCCGGGCTATGGGTGAGTGGGTATGCCGTATTATTTGCCTCAGCCGCGCAACCAGCCGATAGGTAATTTTTGCGCGTCTAAACAGCTCGCAACTACTTGAAGTTCATCCTCAATGAGCTTCAAAGACAGCTTTGCTTCTGATTTCGCGGTAGAAAATTTCAGAGTATTAAACACTTCAATTGAGCACTCTAAAAAAGAACGGCAGCCAAACAATATCATAAAAATACTGAATGTGTCGGTCTCTATTTCGTTCTTTTCGGCAATTTCAGGCACTTCTTCCATAGAGAGTGCAAAAAAATAATTTAGAACATCCTCAGCATCCTGATGGGATTGCGAACACATCGCAGCGTAAACTGTCCTATATTCTATACGCCGCCCACTACCTGTTAGCATATCGATCAGTTTTGGAATATTGTTTTCAACCGGAAAATTCATACCGTAGAATTTTTCAAATCCAGATATTATGAATTCATACGCATCTAGTGCTGCATTTTTTTCACGAATACGATGCAAATGCTCTTTTTGTGTTTGAGGATCGACTGAGTCTAGGTCAGATTCCCACTTTTTATTTTGATTCCTTTCCTGCGCAACATAACTCCTAAAAAGCTGAGCAAGCCGTTTTGGCGTTTTTTCTTTAGCTATATACGCCGCAGTTGTTGATCCTTCAAAAATCGATCTCGACAAAATCTCCGCCTCACGGAGCTGCCCAACTATCACTAGCATAATCGCACCAGAAACGGTCGCATATGCTCTATCGATCAATTTCACCAGCAGACCAGACGCTGGATCGCCATCGTCCAACGAGTCCAATAACTCTATCATGAGCAAATACGGCGCTGCAGTTGCGTAAATTATTTGACCAACCGTGTGCGGTACATCTGTAGGCACAAGTCGGCGCTGTTTGCAGAACCAAGCGATGATAACCTCTCGTGCATTTTCATTGATTGGCAAGAGTATGCTCCTGTTCATTGGCCTCAAGCGCAACAGCCACGAAATGAGAAAATAGCGCCGTCGATAATGTAGCGCGAAAACGAAATAGATGAATCTCTCTTCGTGATCTTCGTGGCTTCGTGTGAAAAAATTGACTCACACGAAGCCACGAAGATCACGAAGAGAAATACTTCATCTCCTAAACCCGTTCATGTCGAGCGAAGTCGAGACACGTTGCGCCGGATGTCTCGACTTCGCTCGACATGAACGGA
>JAYTMV010000405.1:0-3063 GCA_043728175.1 Sphingomonadales bacterium | reverse complement strand
CCAACAGGTGACATCGGGAGAAATTGCCGTCAATTTTCGTATATTTTCTAAACTTCAGTCACTGCTGTTCTCATGTTTTTCTGAAAAAGTTTTGGCTGTTGCACAGCGACATTGCAACATCTGTCGTAGCCTGCATCCAATTGATGATCATTTCCCAGAATATCATTGGCCAATCCGGCTGGCTGCTGCATCTCGCCAATCACTAAGCGGGCAGGAGTTCAAGGCATTTCAGGCTGCTTTCAAATCAGCTATAGGTGATAAAGACCTGGGTTTCGTTCAAAATCAGCCTCTTTGTTTGGCGTTCACATATATTCTCAATTCAAAACGCAATGATCGGGATTTGGATAACCTTACTAAGGCCGCATTGGATGGGCTTTCACGCGCGATAGGGTTTAATGATCGCTTTGTTCATCATCTTGATATTGCAAAATTTTTATTTGCAGATGCTGAGGAATATATGATTGTTCGGATTGGGCCATCGTTTCTCAATGACACAGCCGATGTTGTAATTCGTGATTTCAACCAATCGTGGGCAGGTCAGCCACCACTTGATATTCAGCAGTTTATGTGAGTATTCTTGAAAAGATTTATATTATAAAGTTGTAAATCATAATCCACCACCCCGCCGCAAAACCCTTCCATCCAACAACACCAACCCAACCGCAATTAGCAACACCCCGGCCCCCTGATTAACCGAAAACCGCTCGCCCAGAAACGCAGTGCCGAGGATAACCGCGACGATGGGGATCAGGAACGTCACCAGCAACGAATTTGACGCGCCTGCGCTTTCGAGGAGTTGGAAGTAGAAATAATAAGCCAGACTCGTTGAAAATACTGCGATGGCTCCAGTGGCGAGCCAAAACGACGCGCCGGGCAGAGGCAGTGTCCACGGCGCGTCGCTGATCAGGGCGATGGGGAGCATGATGATGGCTGAGGTCAGCACTTGCCCCGTCGCGATGCTCAGCGGGGCCACGCCGCTTGCGCCGAATTTGCGCGCGTAAATGCTCGCGAGCGCATAGCAGAGCGTCGCGATCAGGCAGGCGATTTGGGCGAGCAGGCCGCTCGTCATCCCCGAGAGCGCGTCAACGCCGATCATCACCGCGATCCCCGCCACGCCGAACAATACACCGATAATCCGCGCAGGCGTTGCCTTCTCATCACGCGTCAGGAAGTGCGCGGCGACGACGCCCCACAGCGGGGTGGTGGCGTTGAGGATTGAGGCAAGCCCCGTCGAAATCTGCGTCATCCCCCAATAAAACAGGATGAACGGCAGCACGACGTTGAGAAGCCCAAGCACAGTGAGCATTGCCCAGCTTTTGGCGTCACGCGGCAGCGTCACCCCGCGCAGCCGCATCAGGAGCAGCAGCGGCGGCACCGCGAGCGCCATCCGCGCGAACACCAGCGTGTTGGGCGGCACGCTGCGCAGGCCAATCTCGATCAGGATAAACGCGCTACCCCACAGCACCGCAAGGGCGACGATCAGGCTCCACTCGCGCCGTGTCACGGTGCCATCCGCAACAGCGTGATCCGCGCCTTCCCGTAATCGCGCACAACGTCGATTTCGAAGCCATCGACTGCGATTGTCTCTTTCTTTGACGTTTCAATGCTGATGAGCGTTGCTGGCGACACCCAACCCTGCCGGGCGAGCTTGTCAAGCGCAACACTGCCCGCACCGGTGCCGTAAGGCGGGTCCATCAGGATCAGGTCAAACGGCTGTGCGGCGTGGCCAAGCGCAAGCGCGGAACCGCTGCGCACATCGGCATTTGCGCCGAGTTTGGCGACATTGGCCTTGAGCGCGTCAAGCGCCAGCCGTTCATTTTCAACGAACATGCAGTGTGCGGCACCACGTGACAGGGCTTCCAAGCCCAACGCGCCTGTGCCCGCGAAGAGATCGGCGACGCGCAAATCCTCAAAACTGCCAAGACGGCTGACGAGCATCGAAAAGAGCGCTTCACGCGTGCGATCCGCCGTTGGCCGCGTCTCATCGCCCTTGGGTGTGACGAGAGGCCGCCCGCGCCACTGGCCGGAGATTATGCGCATCTAAAGCCCTCTACCCTTCAGGGGAGAGGGTTGGGAGAGGGGGCCGTTCCCCATCCATACCGCAATATTTCGCATTCTCATTCCCCTCTCCCCGGCCCTCTCCCCTGAAGGGGAGAGGGGGGTTATTTAAGTGTTTTCCGAAAGGCCACCAGATCATGCTGGAGGACTTCGTTGACTGCGCCCGCTGGCATTTCGCCAAGCACGAACGGGCCATAGCTGGTGCGGATCAATCGGCTGACCTGAAGCCCGAGATGCTCTAGCACGCGGCGGACTTCGCGGTTTTTGCCTTCTGTGAGGCGCATCTCGATCCATTGGTTCGCGCCTGTCCGCCGTTCCATATTGGCGTTGATGCTGCCGTAACGGATGCCCTCAATTTCAATGCCCATCATCAGGTCTTCAAGCTGGCTTTGGCTAACCTTGCCAAAAGTGCGCGCGCGGTAGCTACGCTCAACCCCTGTGGCGGGAAGCTCCATCTGGCGTTTGAATTCACCGTCAGTGGTGAGCAGCAATAGCCCTTCGGTATTCAAATCAAGCCGCCCAATCGGCATCACGCGCGGCAGGCCTTTGGGTAGGCGGTCATAGATGGTCGGTCGTCCCTTGGGATCACGCTCGGCGGTCAACAGCCCGGTGGGCTTGTGATATAGGAACAGCTTGGTTGGCGCTGGCGCTTGTACTACTTTGCCGTCAACCGTCACGCCTCTCAGCGACTTCAGAATCGTCGCGGGCGTATCAAGCGTGACGCCGTCAAGCGCGATGCGGCCTTCCTCAATCATCCGTTCAATCTCTCGGCGTGACGCAATTCCGGCGCGCGCGAGCAATTTGGCGATGCGATCCCCCTCGGGACGCGGGGCATCGTCACCCGTTTTGGGTGGCTTTGCGGGCGCTGCGGTTGCCGCTGGCCGGTTTCTGTTGTAACCTCTGACATGTCTCATGCGAATGCCGTTAGAGAAATTTCAGGAGATTGACCATGCGTGTTGTGATCGGCGCTGTTGCGCTTGCCGTTATTGCCGTTGCCGGAACCGC
>JAYTMV010000404.1:0-10595 GCA_043728175.1 Sphingomonadales bacterium | reverse complement strand
CGATTGATGATGGTCAGATTGTCGCGCTTGGTGGCTTGCTTGACGATAATGAGCGGCGGACGATTGAAAAGATTCCGCTGCTCGGTGATATTCCGGGGCTTGGCGCGCTATTCCGTTCAAAGGCAAAATCGCGGCAGAAAACCAATCTGATGGTGTTCATCCGCCCGACGATACTCCGCTCAGCCGCCGATGCGCGCGCGCTTGCGGAGCTTCGTTACGGCTATGCGCGTGATCAGCAGCTTTTGCTCCGTCCTGATCAAGAGCCAAGCCTGGATGAGCTGATCCGCGATTATATGGGGGCTGAACCGCCGATTGCGCAGCCCGGTAGTGCTGATGCGCCTCCACCACCTCTACCAGCGGCGGCGCCTATTGTACCGGGCAAACCCGAAATCATCATCCCTGAAGTCAAAAGCTCCTCACAGCGCATTCGCCCGGTTGATGTGCCGCCAAGCGATCCCAAAAAATGAGCGAGGCTGACACCGTCATTGAGGTGCAGCGGCTGAGCCTGCCTTACGGGTTTGCGCGCAAATTTGGGGTGGTGATTGACCGTATGGACGGTGAGGCGGTTGGGGTTTCCTTACGCGAAGGCGCTGATCCGCACATCCTGCTTGAGGTGCGGCGGCATTTGGCGCGGACATTTGCGGTTTCGCACGTCAGCCCTGCGCGCTTTGATGAGTTGCTCTCAACGACCTATGCGATGGACGGGGAAGCGGCGGCAATGGCGGCAGGTTCGCTTGGACTGGGTGATGATCTTGATCTGATCGCGGGCGGGATGCCAAGTGCTGAGGATTTGCTTGATAGCAGCGACGACGCGCCAGCAATTCGGCTGATCAACGGCATTATTGCCGACGCCGTGCGGCAGGGCGTGTCGGATATCCACATTGAGCCTTATGAAAGCGGGCTCGTCATCCGAATGCGGATTGACGGGATATTACGCGAAACACTGCGGATGCCAGCGCATGTGGCGCCCGTGATCGTTAGCCGGATCAAGGTGATGGCGCGGCTTGATATTGCCGAGCGGCGCTTACCACAGGATGGGCGAATTGGTCTGACGCTTGGCGGAAAACAGCTTGATGTCCGCGTTTCAACGCTTCCCGCGCGTGGCGGTGAACGCGTCGTGCTACGTATTCTTGACAAGGATAATGCCGGGATCACGCTGGACGGACTCGGCATGGCCTCCGCGATCAACACGCTGCTACGTGATGCTTTTGCTGAACCAAACGGGATCATACTCGTCACAGGGCCAACGGGTTCGGGCAAAACGACAACGCTTTATGCCGGGTTGCGTTTGCTCAACGATGGCACGCGTAATATCCTCACCGTTGAAGACCCGGTTGAGTATGCGGTTGACGGGGTGGGGCAGACGCAAGTGAATGCCAAAGTCGGGCTGACATTTGCGGCGGGGCTGCGCGCGATCTTGCGGCAGGATCCCGACGTCGTGATGGTTGGCGAAATTCGTGACCGGGAGACAGCAGAGATTGCGGTGCAGGCCTCACTCACCGGGCATTTGGTGCTTTCGACAGTTCACACAAATGATGCCGTCGGTGCGATCACGCGGATGCGCGATATGAAGGTTGAGCCGTTCCTGCTCGCCTCAACACTCCGCGCGGTACTCGCACAGCGGCTGGTGCGGCGGCTGTGCCCGCAGTGCCGCAAGCCTGTGCAGGCTGACAGTGCCGTCAGCGCGCTGCTCGGCATTGCAGAAGGCACCGTGATTTACGAAGCCGTTGGCTGTGATGCTTGCAGTGGCACAGGTTATAAGGGGAGGATCGGCGTGTTTGAGGCCATCCGGATCGACGATAAAATCCGCCGTCTGATCAATGAAGGCGGCGATGAAGCCGATATCGCCGCGCACGCTTTTGCAGATGCAGAGAGTTTAACGTCAGCCGCACGTGCGCTTGTCCGCGAAGGATTGACCACGCCCGAAGAGGCGATCCGCATTTCGCGCCGGGAAACCATCGATGACTGAGTTTGATTATGTTGTGATCGATGTCGCGGGCAAGGAGCGGCGCGGGCGGGTCGCAGCGGAAACGCCTGACGCCGCGCGTGCTGACCTGATCAAGCGCAAATTTTACGTTGTCCAAATTGAGCAGGGCAGTGGCGCTGCGCCGCGATCTGCTCCGCTCATTTCGGGGATACGCTTTGGACGTAGGCGGGTGACGACCAAGCAACTGACTTTGTTCACACGCCAGCTTGCTACGCTCACACAGGTTACCCCGCTTGAGGAATCACTGCGCACCATCGCGCTCCAAACTGAACAGCCGCACGTCCGCGATGCGATTGCGTCAGTTCATGCCGGGGTATTCGAAGGCCGCCGTCTTGCCGACGCTATGGCGCGCGAGGGGAAGAGCTTTCCGCCGCTTTTTCGCGCTATGGTGTCTGCGGGCGAGAGCGCAGGCACGCTGCCGATCATCCTTGAACGGCTGTCAATCCTGCTTGAGCGGCAAGCGGTGGTGCGCAGCAAGGTGATTACCGCGCTCGCCTATCCGATTGTCCTCGCGATTGTCGCTATGTTCGTTGTCGGCGCGCTGATGATCTTCGTGGTGCCAAAAGTGGTTGAACAATTTGATACCGTTGGCCAGCAATTGCCGCTGCTCACGCGGATCGTGATCTGGCTTTCTGATTTTCTGGCGAATTGGTGGTGGGCGCTGCTGATTGGGCTTGGGCTAAGCCTCGCGCTTGGTTGGCAGGCACTGCGTGATCCCAAATTGCGGCTGCGCTTTGATGGCTGGTTGCTGCGGCTGCCCCTATTTGGGCGGCTGATCCGCGATCTTCATGCGGCGCGTATGGCGCGCACGCTCGCGACGATGGTTGCGAGCCGATTGCCACTTTATGAAGGTCTCTCACTGACCACCCAGACTGTGCATAATCGCGCTTTGCGCGCGGCGTCCGAAGAGATTGTTGAGGCCATTCGTGGTGGTGGCAGCCTTTCTTCTGCGCTCAAACGCACCGCTGTTTTTCCACCATTACTCGTATATCTGACGGCATCAGGCGAAACATCGGGCCAGCTTGATACGATGCTTGAGCGCGCCGCCGATTATCTTGAGCGCGAATTTGATAGCTTCACCGCCGCTGCCCTATCAATGCTTGAGCCAGCGATTATCGTCCTGATGGGCAGCATTGTCGCAGCGATCGTGCTATCGATCCTGCTCCCCATTCTCCAACTCGAATCGCTTGCGGGCGCATGAGGTTTTTAATGCGTAACAAGGAAGAGGGATTTACCCTCATAGAACTTATGGTCGTGATTGTCATCCTCGGATTGCTCGCAACCGTGGTCGTGATCAACGTCCTGCCCAATCAGGATAAGGCGATGGTTGGCAAGGCCAAGGCTGACATCGCGCTGATTGAACAAGCGATGGAGCTGTATAAGCTTAACAACCTCACCTATCCCTCGGGCGCGGACGGTCTTCAAGCGTTAGTCACCGCGCCCGCTTCGCTGACCCAGCCACAGCGCTATCAGCCCGGCGGCTACATCAAAAAGCTGCCAAAAGACCCGTGGGGGCGTGAGTATCTTTACGCCAATCCAGGGCGGCGTAGCGCGATTGACATCTATTCACTTGGTGCCGACGGGGCCGAGGGAGGCGAGGGCGAGAATGCGGATATCACCAACGCTCAGTGAGGCTGAACATGGCTTTACGCTCATAGAGCTAATGGTCGTTATCGCGATCATCGGGCTCATGTCGGCGGCGGTCATTTTCAATCTGCCTGATCCGCGCGGTAATTTGGTTGATGAGGCTGAACGCTTTGCCGCGCGCGCTGTCGCTGCGCGCGATGAGGCGGTGATCACAGCGCGCGAAACCCGCGTTCGGGTAACGCCGACGGGCTATGCATTTGACAAGCGACGGCGCGGCGAATGGACAGTGATTGAGGGAAAACCACTGCTTCCGGCCAATTGGGGCGAAGGCACACAGGCGAGCGCGGCAGAGGTCATCTTTGATCCAACCGGCCTTGCCAGTGATACCCAGCGCGTCCTGATTTCGCGCGAGGGTGCCAGCGTTGCGGTTAATTTGGGCAGCGATGGATCGATCCGTGTTGCGGGGTAAGTGTCAGCAAGGCTTTACCCTCATCGAAATGATGGTCGCGCTCGCGGTGTTCAGCCTCGCCGCGCTTGCGCTCCTGCGTCTGCAAGGGGCGACGGTGAGCAGCACCGCAGTGATTGAAACGCGCGCACTTGGCCAGATTGTCGCCAATAATCTCGCGGTTGAGGCGCTAACCGATGCCGTACCGCCGCCGCTTGGCAAAACCGAAGGCGTCACCGAAAATGGTGGTCGTAAATGGCGCTGGAGCCGGATCACAAAGCGTACCGCCGACGCTCGCATCGTCCGCATTGATATCGGCGTGGTCGATGAATTTGGCCGCCCCGGTGGCGCGCTCAGCCTTGCGAGGACGGCGCAGTGATAATGCGCGATGATCAAAGCCAAACAGGCTTCACCCTCGTTGAGCTGATCATATCGCTGTTTATCTTCGGGATGCTTGCCGCCGCTGGTGTCGGGCTGTTGACCTACAGCACGCAAGCGCAGGCCGTAACTGCGGAGCGACTTGAAGGCGTTGCGGCGGAACGGCGATTGACCGCGATCCTCACCAACGATCTTGCCCAAGCGGTTGCGCGCGTCAGCCGCGATATCACTGGCGCGCCCGAACCTGCGTTTCGCGGCGGGCAGGGGCCGGTGCTGCTGCGTTATATTCGTTCTGGCTGGTCAAACAGCGGTGATGCAGTGCGAAGTGGTATTCAGCGCGTTGAGTGGCGGCTGAACCAAACGAAGCTTGAACGCGTCACGCGTCCGCTGGTTGACGGGGCAGCGGATGCAGAACCGATCATTATGGCGGAAAATGTTGAACGCGTTGCGCTTCGTTTTCGCAATGAGGGCGCTTGGCAATCGGATTGGGCACCAAGTGATCCGCTCGAATTGCCCGAGGCGGTCGAACTGACAATCACCCGCAACGGCGAAGCACCGCTCACCCGACTGTTTCTAGCAGGAGCAGGCTATTGACCCCGCGCCTAAAGCCACCTCAATCCGAAACCGGGGCCGCGCTCCTCACCGTCCTGATGCTTGTTGCGGTCATTGGCGTGATTGCGGCTGCCTCGCTTGAGCGGATGAAGATCGCGACGCGCCAATCGATCAACATGGTCGCGATTGATCAAGCGCGCGCCTATGGTTTGGCTGCTGAAAGCGTTGCGCTGTCACGAATTGCCGATCTCGTCAGCCGCGATGCTGGCAAAACGACGCTCGACGGCGATTGGCAGGGGCGCGAAATTCCCTTCCCGATTGACGGCGGCACGGCGAAAGCAAAGCTGCTTGATGGCGGCAATTGCTTCAATCTCAACAGCGTCGTGACGGGCGATGCGAGCACTCGCCTCAGCGCACGGCCAGTGGCAATTGACCAGTTTGCAGCCCTAATGATCGTCCTTGGTGTACGGTCAAACGACGCGAGACCGATTGCGCTTGCGCTTGCTGATTGGGTGGACAGCGACTCAGCGCCGCTTCCCGGTGGGACCGAGGATGGCAGCTATGCCCGCGCCAAAACGCCCTACCGCACCGCCAACACGTTGATGGCCGATGCCAGCGAAATCCGGGTGCTTGCCGGCATGACGCCGCAGATTTACGCGACGATCCGCCCGTGGGTGTGCGCGCTACCGGTCACCGATCTTTCGCCGATCAACGTCAACACGCTGCTCCCCGCACAAGCGCCGCTGGTTGCGATGCTCATCCCCGGCAAACTGAACGTGCAAACCGCGAAACGGATGATCGACGAACGGCCACGCGGCGGCTACGGCAGCGTTGTGAATTTCTGGAGCCTCCCTGCGCAAAGCGGCATTACGCCCTCACCCGAAGTGCTCGAACAGACGCGCGTCAAAACGCGCTGGTTCGCGCTTGATCTCTCAATTGAACTGGCTGGGGCCGAACTGCGTGAGACGGCGCTGGTTGACGGTTTGATCGCGCCTGCGCGGCTTGTGCGCCGGGCCTACGGTGATCCATCATGAGCAGCGTGCGGATCATATTCCCTGATGCAGAGTCGCATTGGTTGCGCGTACATGACGGCGAAATCGTCGCGCGCGGCGATCAGGCGGGTTTGCTTGCGGCGCCCGACGGTGAAACTCGCCTGCTTGTCGCCCCCGCGCGCGATGTGTCGCTTCACGCGCTTGATTTGCCGGGCCTTGCGCCAGCGCAAGCAAGAGCTGCGGCGCAACTCGCGCTTGCAGAAAAAAGTCTGCTGCCCGCTGATCAGCTTCACATATCGTGCGGTGCTCAGGGTGAGGATTCGCCTGCGCGTACCGTCGCGCTGGTTTCACGCATCCAGATGCAGGCGTGGATCGAGGCGTTTGATCCTGATGTGATCGTGCCGTCGTCGCTGCTGCTGCCACAGCCTGATGAGGGCTATGTCCGCGCGATCCTCGGTGATGAGGTCGTGCTGCGCGGTGTGAACGCAGGCTTTGCTGAAGATGACGTGCTCACCCCGCTGATTACAGGTGATGCGCCCGTCATCACGCTTGAGCACGATGTTCTTGAGGCGGCAGTGATTGCTGCTGCCGCCAACCCGCCGATCAACCTGCGCGAGGGCGAATTCGCGCGGCGGCGACAGTGGCGGCTTGATCCGCACTGGGTAAAGCGCACGGCATGGATCGCGGCGGCGCTGCTCATCGTAACGCTGCTTATCCCGCTGACCCAGATTGTCCGGCTGTCATGGGCGAGTGATACGCTTGAACAAACCAGCGCTTCGCTCGCCCAAGCTGCACTTGGTGAAGCGGTTGCGCCCGAAGCCGCCGTTGGTGCACTTGATGCGCGGCTGGCGGCCCTGCGCGGTGGCGGGGCGGGTTTCACAAAGACGGCAGCCGCCGCATCGCGCGCAATTGAAGCAACCGCCAATGTTGAACTCACTGCGATGACCTTTGACCCTGACGGCACATTACGGCTCACGCTGCGCGCGACGACGGCGGATGAAATCGCGACTGTGCAGGCGCGGATGCGCGCAGCGGGGCTTGATGTCACGTCCGGCCCGGTCAACCCGAGCCAGGGCCAGCCGACCGTCGAAACCCAGGTGCGCGGAAGATGATCGCGCAACTCCGCACTTGGTGGGGCGAACGTAGCCCGCGTGAGCAGTGGATGCTCGGGCTTATGGTCGCGGCGGTTGCGGCGTTCCTGATGTGGTTTGCGGTGCTGATGCCACTCGCCAGCGGACTCGAACGCGCCCGCGCGCGCCAAAATCAAGCCGTCATTGATCTGGCGACAGTGCGTGGCAAAGCGGCGGCGCTCAAGAGCATCCTCGCCAAGCCCGCCCTCCCGCTTGGCGCGCCAGTCCCTGCCTTTGTCAGCCAATCGGCGGGTGAGGCGGGCTTTACCTTGTCACGCACTGATCCGGTGGGCACGAACGGCGTCGCGATCGCCATTGTCGCGGCGAAAAGCCCGGCGCTGTTTGACTGGTTGAACAGCCTTGATGCGCGCGGCATTTTCGTGCCGCAACTTACCATCCGCACCAACAGCGACATGACCATTGCGGTTGATGCAACCCTCAACGCGCGCGGCGAATGAGCGTGCGAAGGGCGGGGCTTTTGTTCGGTGGCGTGCTGATCATTGCGCTCATTGCCGCCTTTCCGCTCCGCCTTGCGCTTGGGGCACTTGGCGGAACTGGCGCACTCTTCACCGCGCGCGCGGCGGAGGGCAGCATCTGGAACGGACGCTTACGCGATGTCAGCATTGACGGCGTCAGCCTCGGCGATTTCTCCGCCAAACTCTCACCCCTAAAACTCCTCAGTGGAGCCACTGCGATCGAGCTCCGCGCGCTTTCGGGTGAACCAGCCGCCGCCACCCTTGTCGCCACATTTGCCAATTACGGCGCGGATAGCGTCACTACCCGGCTCGTCCTCCCCGGCGCGTTTGATCCGCTCCCCGTTGAAAGCGTTGACTTGAAGGATGCCAGCGTCCGCTTTTCACGTAACGGTTGCGCGTCGGCGGGCGGCCAAGTCCGCGTGACACTCGCCGGCACGCTCGTAGGGATCAGCCTTGGCCAGCAACTGCTCGGCACCCCGCGCTGCGACGGCAAAATCCTCACCCTTGCACTCGTCAGCCAGTCAGCAATGGAGCGCATCACGCTGCGCATCGTCCCCGACGGCCAGTACAGCGCCAAACTCCTAATCCGCGCGAGCGACGCCGACATGGCGGGCAAACTCAATGCAGCGGGCTTTCGCGAGACATCCGAAGGGCATTTCGTCGAGATTTCGGGGCGGTTTTGACATAATCTCATCCAACGAAAACGACGTTTCGGGCACATTTCATGTTATTTTGAAGCGGTGTTGCACGTATTTGCGCGCTTTTTTAACCCCTTTTCATGGCTGACCCCTTCCACTAGTTCCACTGTGTAATTTCACGAAAAAAGGGTGTTTGTGATGGGGGATGCGGCTGAGGTTCTGGGTGCGCTTGGCTGGTGTCCGGCGGGGCGTCATGTCGTCTTGGTCGAGGTTGCAGGGGCGGGCAACATGAACCTTGTCGAGCGGGTTACGCTTGACGACGGGGCCACGCTGATCCTCAAACGCGCACACGCTTGGGTAGAGAAATACCCCGATATTCCGGCCCCAATTGGCCGTTCGGGGGTTGAGGCTGCGTTCTATGCGGCGGTTTCAGGGAGCGCTGCCGGGGCGGCCATGCCAGCGCATTTGGGCTATGATGAGGGCGCTGCGGCCAACTTGTTCGCCGATCTCGGGGCCGGTGCTGACGGCATGGCGGCCTATGCTGGGGTGCCGATTTCGGGTGCTGATCTTGACGCCGTGGCCGATTGGATGCGTGCGCTCCACGCACTGCCGGTGCCTGCTGATAAACGCCTCACCAATCGGGCAATGCGCGAACTTAATGCGCTCCATATTTTCGATTTTCCGCTTGATCCGGCCAGCGGTTTTGACGTTGATGCGATAACGCCGGGGCTGCAAATTCACGCTGATAAATTGAAACAGGACAGTGAATTTGTCGCGGCAGTTCAGGCGGTTAAACCCCTGTATTTAGGCGATTTGCCCGGCGTTTTACTCCACGGAGATCTCTATCCTGGAAGCTGGCTGACGACGCCGCAGGGGCTGTTTGTGATCGACCCAGAGTTCTGCTGGATCGGCCCGCGCGAGTGGGATTTGGGCGTGCTCATCGCGCACCTGCGGCTGAGCAATCAGCCTTTAGCATCGACCGAGCGGCTGATTGCGCGCTACGGCCACCCCGTTGATATGGTGCTTGCAAACAGGATTGCGGGCATTGAAATCATGCGCCGCCTGATCGGCGTTGCTCAACTTCCGATTGCAATTGATCTTGCGGCGAAAGTCGCGCTGTTGGAAGAAGCCCACAAACTCGTAATGGGCTAAAAATTGGCGGACAGGGTGGGATTCGAACCCACGGTGAGCTTGCACCCACGGCGGTTTTCAAGACCGCTGCCTTAAACCACTCGGCCACCTGTCCGCTCTAGCAGCGCCTTTAGACGCGAAACGGTCTTTTGTGCAAGCATTGGGACGAATGGCAATTCACGCGGGTGCGCATGTGTGCAACAAGGTTCGCATGAGTGATGTAAAATTTCGTACGCGTATCGCGGTTGGCTTTGGTCTGATCGGGGCAGTTTGCCTTTCCGGTTCAGCAGCAATTGCGCAGAACACCCCGCCCGAAGACACAGGTTTTTCGGCCTATATCTCGGTTTTGGCGCAGGAAGCCGCGCGGCAGGGGGTTAGTCAGCGGACGGTGATGGCGGTGATCCCAACGCTTACCTTTGATCCGCGTGTGGTCGCGCTTGATCGACGGCAACCCGGCGCTGATCCGGGCGCGCCCATCCCAAAATTTGCGCCTTATTATGCGCGCCATGTCGATTCGGCACGGATTTCGGCGGGACGGATCAAATATCAGGAGCTTCGCCCCCTGCTGAGCAAAGTCGAGCGTGAAACGGGCGTGCCCGAATCGATTATGGTTTCAATTTATGGCAATGAGACCGCTTACGGCAAAGTGACGGGGAATTTTGATCTTGCCAACGCGCTCGCCACACTCGCGTTTGAGGGGCGGCGGCGCGCACTGTTTAGCGGCGAATTTATCGCCACGCTGAAGATGATGGATAGGGGCTTCCCGCGCGAACGGCTCAAAGGCAGTTGGGCTGGAGCCACAGGATATCCGCAATTTCTGCCAAGCATGTATATTCGGCTTGGCAAAGACGGTGACGGCGATGGCCGGGCGGATATCTGGAGCAATGAGGCCGATGCGCTTGCCTCTATCGCCAATTATTTCGTCAATGCTGGATGGCGCGCCGGGGTGCCGTGGGGCACGCGCGCGAATGTGCCTGCGTCGCTTGACCGTGCTGCGATTAAATCGCGTACAGTCGCGCCGCGTTGCCCGCGTGTGTATGATCGGCACAGCCAGTGGAAAACGATTTCTGAGTGGCGTTCGCTCGGCGTAACACCCTTTGCAGGCAAGAGTTTTCGCGATTCCGAGATTGCGAGCCTAATCGAACCTGACGGCCCCGACGCACCCGCCTATTTGCTCACCGGCAATTACCGCGTTATCCTCGAATATAATTGCTCGAACTTTTACGGGCTTTCGGTGGGGTTGCTTGCAGATGCGGTGGAAAAATAATCTTGTTCTGAT
>JAYTMV010000403.1:0-3998 GCA_043728175.1 Sphingomonadales bacterium | reverse complement strand
GCGGCGCGTTTGGCCTTGGCAATGCTTTCAGCAATTGGCTGGAGCGCGACCGCGCGTGGTTCCTCAGGGCGGGCCTTATTATGCTGTGAAAGCCTGGCGAGCAGATCATTCATCCGCGCGGTTGAATTTTTGAGCGTGATGATCATATCGGCGCGAAATTCAGGGTTATCGGCATGGCGTTCAGCATTGCGCGTGACGAGGCTTAGCTGGCTGACGAGGTTTTTAATGTCGTGCATGATGAAGGCAAAGCGGCGATTAAATTCATCAAAGCGCTGCGCATCCGAGAGCGCTTCCTGTCCGCGCGCCTCGGCCAAATAACTTGCAACCTGCCGCCCGACAACACGGAGCAGATCGAAATCCTCCCAATCAAGCATCCGTGCAATTGGTGGACGCTCAAGGATCACCACCCCTGCCAGCCGCCCAAAATGGACGAGCGGGATCATCGCCCATGCGCGCGCTTCGTTGATCAACCATTCGGGGATATGGCGTGCGTGTTCGTCGCCACTGCGTCCGCTGGCGCGAATTTGATCAAGCTCAACCACGCGACCGCTTGCTTCAAGCCAGTGCGCGGTTTCGCTGCCTGCCGCGAGTGCGGGCGGGTCAATCAACTGCCAATTCCACCGCGCGCGCGCGACAAGCCCACCCGAAGGATCGGGGAGCAGCAATATGCCGCCTGGCGATTCAGTAATATCGGCCACCGCCTGAATCACGCGTGTTTCAAGCGGGATTGTGCCCTCCTCCGGTCGTCCCAGTGTGTCAGTAAAGCGCAGCCATTCGGCGCGGTAATCATAACGGTGCTGAAACAAATGCTTCGAAATCTTAACGCGAAACCAAGCGCGCAACCGGCTTGATGGCAGCAGCACGAGCGCTATCACTGAGGCACCAAAAACAAAGCTGACTTGGGCCAGCCGCGCATATTCGCCGCCGATCAGTTCTAATAGTGAACTGATCACCAGCATCATCACGATATAGCCGCCAATCGCCACCAGACTGAGCGACTGGAACGTAACGGTACGTGAAAGCCGCACATTCCAATTGTGCGAACGGCGCGTGGCAAGCGCGAAAATGAGCGCAGCAGTCGCGGTCACAATCCCGCGCAGCGCCGACAGTTCATCAGCCGAGGTGCGCGCAAGATAGCTGATCGTGTAAAGATTAAGATCATAAACCCACATCAGTGTGAGCGCGAACATTGGCAGACGGATCGCCGCGCGCGTTTCAACCGTTGCCGCGTTGTAGAGATTGTGAACCAGCAGCAGCGCACCAACTGCGATCATCATCCGGATGACCGCTGACGCCGCAAACATCGCGTCAAGCAAACGCGGCGAGAGCGCAGCCATTTCCCCCATTAGGATCAGCCCGCCCGCGAGCGCAATCACGCCTGCGAGAACGGCGTAAAGCGCAGCGACTGTGCGCGCGCGGTGCGCTTTTTCGCCGTTGCGCCACAGCACATACATGAAGCCAAGCCAGCCCGCATTGCGGAGCTGTTCGCTAATCTGCGTCGCGACGGAAAAATGCGATGTCATCGCGACAAGCAACGCCCAGAGTGCTGTAACCAATGCGGCGCACAGCAGGATGAAGCCCTGCCCGTCGCGCGTCTGCCGCTGCACCTGCCATACCGCAAGCGCGCCAAACAGGATCGCCGCGAGCGCGTGGCTCCACTGGCCGATAAAATCAAAGAGTGCCGCACTCATCAGCGCGCGCCCTCTGGCCAGAGGATAACCCGGAACGTCTGGAGCAGGATCAAAACATCAAGGAAGGGTGTGTAATTTTTGGCGTAATAGAGATCATATTCAAGCTTATGCCGCGCATCCTCAAGGCTCGCCCCGTAAGGATAGTTTACCTGTGCCCAGCCCGTGATACCCGGCTTCACCATATGGCGTTCGGCATAATAATTAAGCTTGGTTTCCAGATCCTCGACAAATTGAGGCCGTTCAGGGCGCGGGCCAACGAAGCTCATATCACCTTTAAGAACGCTCCATACCTGCGGCAGTTCATCGATCCGGGTCATGCGAATAAATTTGCCCACGCGGGTAATGCGCGGATCATTCTTCTGCGCCCAAACGGCCTCGCCATTGACCTCAGCATCCTCGCGCATTGAGCGTAGCTTGATCAGTTCAAACGCTTCACCGTAAAGCCCGACGCGCGTCTGGCGGAAAAACGCCGGGCCTTTGCTCTCAAGCTTCACGACGATCGCGCCAATGAGAATGAGGGGCGCCGCAACCACCAGCAACGCAAGGCTCGCGAGGATATCGAATATCCGCTTGGCAAAGGAGGACAGCCGCCGCCCGCTCGAAAAACCATCCGAAAAAATCAGCCATGACGGATTGACCGTATCAAGATCAACGCGCCCCGTCTCACGCTCAAGGAATGAGGTCAGTTCATTGACGTGCACCCCCGTCGTTTTGACGCGGATCAAGTCATTAAACGGCAGCGCGTTGCGCCGCTCCTCAAGCGCAAGCACCACCTCACTCGCGTTGAGCAAAGTCGCATGTTCAGCAAGATTGTCGATATGAACGCGGTTGATCGCGGTTGGAATCACGGGATCACAGTCGTTCATCGCGACATGGCCGACAACGATAAACCCAACGCCCTTCTCCGCCGCGAGGCTCCTGATCCGCGCCGCGCGCGGCCCCGCACCAAGCACCAGCAAACGCCGCTTAAACCCATCACTGCCCAGCAATTTGCCAAACAGCGCGCGGACTGTGACCATCAAAACATAAGCAAATACCATCGCATAGAGCGAGTTTGACCGCCACAACGTAATCCCCGGCAGCGCGAAAAACATGATCGACATGAATATCACGCCAAGCGAAATCGCGACGAGCAACCGCGCCGCCGCAAAGCGCAACGAAAGCAGCGAGTCAATTCCGTAAACCCCCACCGCGATCATCGCGGTCTGCACGGCCACCGCAAAGGTCAGCAGTGGCAGCAGCCGCGTCGTCAGCGGATCAACGAACATATCAATCTGGCGCGCGCGCACCACCCACGCCAATTCCGCCGCCGTAATCAGCAGCAGGAAATCAAGCAGCGCGAGCAACACTACCGCGTGCGGCACATAATGTTTGAAGACTCTAAACACGTTCTGCGAATCGACTCCCACCAATGAGGAAAACGTCAAATTTTCCGACACCTGTGCCACTGTCGCTCAAATTTACAAATATTTGCTGAAGGGAGCGTATTTGCCTCTCGCGCGTTTGCAAGCAAACCCCACCCCCCGCTATAGGCCGCACATGACAGACTTCCCCAAAATCACCCCCGTCATCCTTTCAGGCGGCGCTGGCACCCGGCTTTGGCCAATGTCGCGGGAGGATCGGCCAAAACAGTTCCTGCCGCTCACCGCTGATCAAACGATGTTTGAACTCACGCTCGCCCGCGTGGCCGATCCGTCGCGTTATGATCCGCCGATCGTTGTTTCAGGCGCGGGGCACGCGGCGCTGGTTGATGCGCAGCTTAGCCACCCCGCCGCCGCGATCATCCTTGAACCCTGCGCGCGCAATACCGCGCCTGCTATCGCGCTTGCAGCCCTTGCCGCTGACCCGCAAGCCGTCCTCCTGATCATGCCGAGCGACCATGTGATTGCCGACGGTGCCGCATTTGAAGCCGCCATCGCCGCCGCACTCCCGCTGGTGGGTGAGGGCTGGTTCGTCACCTTTGGCATCGCCCCAACTGGCCCCGAAACCGGATACGGCTATATCGCGGTTGGCGAAGCCTTGGGCGACGGCGTCCACAAAGTCGCGCGCTTCGTCGAAAAGCCAGACCGCATGGCGGCCGAGGCGATGATCGCGGGCGGAGACCATGTGTGGAACGGCGGCATCTTCCTCCTCCGCGCCGATATGTACTTGGGCGCACTCGCCGTCCACGCGCCCGAAATGCTCGCCGCCGCCCAAGCTGCAATGGCTGGTGCCGCGCGCCACGGCACCCACATCCACCCCGATGCCGCCGCATTCGCCGCCTGCCCGTCAGACTCAATCGACTATGCCGTGATGGAGAAAGCGGCC
>JAYTMV010000402.1:0-6733 GCA_043728175.1 Sphingomonadales bacterium | reverse complement strand
GCTGCGCAATGTCACCATCAACTTCTTCCAAAATATCCATGCGCACAGAATATAATGGATATAGGCAACTGCGCCAGACGGCCTCCAGCGGATGCTTACATTTTATGACAAGGAGCGACGCCTTAAGAACGTCCGACGCAGCAAGCCGAGAAAGACGTCCGATGCCTTTAAGCGACACATTGCCGCCCAACGGAACTGGAAGATAGATGAAATAGACGCGCAAGATATGTTCGAAGATTGGGAAATTCCTAATTACGAATATGGGGGATACTGACCTACTGAGACGGCTCATTTGATTTCGCCTGGCACTGAGAATTACGTCCGAGGTCGCACGCAGCTGTTGTTGCCTTAGGATAACTGACGTTCCCATTCGGCAACCAATATCTCATAACCTGCCTTTCCCGCCCCCCCCAACCATCCAACACACCCCAACCGACCCCCTACCCAAAAAAACCGCTTTCCTATTTGATCGCTATATGATCTCATAGGCTCATGCCGCTGCCATGCCTCACCGATCCGCTCAATCAGAGCACACGCTTTGTAACGGATGCGCTGCAGCGCAATCCCGCCTGATAAAGCTACAAAGGATACAATATGAAGGTGATCGACCGTATCCTTTGTTGCTTTAAGCAAACTCCCGCCAGCAATCCGCCGCAGCCATTTGCGGCAACGCGGCGCAAGCCCGCGTTCATATGATCGCTGGCAGGGTGGCAATATGGTCACTATATCGTTAGCCATGCTTCAACAGGGTTCATGCATCTCATGCCGCTAATCGCAGCAATGTTGCTCATACAAGGCTTGAACCTCCTGATGCTTATTGCTCTTTTGAAGTCATCTTTGCTCGTCTTGTTGGGGGTTGCTGCGGTAACGCCAGCCGAAGCGACGCGCACGTATAATGTTTCCAGCCGTCCCGGATTGGTCGACGCGATTGCGCGCGCGGCGGCGGGTGATCGCATCATCCTTGCCTCGGGCAATTACGGCGCCATCGATATTCGCGGCAAGGCGTGGGCCAGCGATGTCATGCTGATGTCGGCGTCAACCGCCAGCCCTGCGCGGATTGACACACTCACCGTCAACGCTGTCTCGCATCTGTCGATCAAGTCGATCCATATCGGTCGCCCGCTCAATCCCGGTGAGGCAAATTATGCGATTTTCGGCAATTTTCGCAGCGTGTCTTCGGTGACACTTGACGATGTGTTCGTGCGTGGTTCGATGGATAATAATCCGGTGAATGACGGCAATGGCCTCAATTTTGTCGATAGCCGGGGTGTCACGATCAAAGCATCACGCTTTGAACAGCTTGGCCGCGGGCTTTCGGCCTCGGGATCAACTGACCTTATCTTGAGCGGCAATGTGTTCCGCTCAATGCGTACTGACGGGATGAATTTCGCCAATGTTCAGCGCGTGACGATTGACCGCAATATCTTCAGCGATTTCTTCGTTGGGCCGGGCGACCATCCCGACGCAATTCAATTTTGGACGGCGGGCACCAAGCAAGCGTCATCGAATATCATCATCCGCAACAACCAGATTTTTCAGGGGCGCGGTGCCGGAACACAGGGTATTTTCCTGACCGATCAAGTTGGCACATTGCCCTATCAAAATGTGCGGATCGAAAATAACCTGCTCTACGTTTATGATGGCTATAACGGCATCATGGTGGGGAATGGTCGCAACGTTGAAATTATCGGCAACAGCGTCCTGTCAGAATCGCGCGATAATCAGAAATATTGGATCCGGCTTGACCGTGTTGAGGGCGTGACGCTGCGTAACAATATCGCGGACTCGTTCGTCAATCAGAATAACAAAGGCATGACGACGGAGAATAACATCTTCCTTGATGCGCGCCCAAGCGTTGGCGGACGTATCCGTGATTTGCAGGCACTGGCAGGCGCGACCGCCGCTGGATTGGTGATCCCCGGCGTCGGGTATCAGCCGCCGACGCGGTAAGGGTTTATCCCTAATACTGACAGGTAGACAGGCGATCAAGTTTCGCTAAGAAACGTAAATGTCTTTGCCATCCCCCCTGTTTGATCGCCTGCGGCTTCCCGTCATCGGCTCGCCCCTGTTCATCGTTTCCGGCCCTGAACTGGTGATTGCCCAGTGCAAGGCGGGGATTGTCGGCTCATTCCCCGCACTCAATGCGCGGCCGCAGACGTTGCTTGATGAATGGCTTCATCAGATTACCGAGGAACTCAGCGCGTGGAACCGCGATAATCCTGATCGGCCCGCTGCCCCCTATGCGGTCAATCAGATCGTCCATAAATCCAATGACCGGCTTGATGCTGACATTGCCACCTGCGCCAAATGGCAGGTGCCGATTACGATCACCTCGCTTGGCGCGCGAGAGGATTTGAACCAAGCGGTTCACGGCTGGGGCGGGATTGCGCTCCATGATGTGATCAATGACCGTTTTGCGCGCAAGGCGATTGAAAAGGGCGCTGACGGCCTCATCCCCGTCGCGGCGGGCGCGGGTGGTCACGCAGGGACGCTCTCGCCCTTTGCCTTCATGCAGGAATTGCGCGAATGGTTTGACGGCCCGATTGCGCTGTCTGGCGCGATTGGCAGCGGTCGTTCGATCTTAGCCGCGCAGGCAATGGGGGCTGATTTCGCCTATATCGGTTCACCCTGGATCGCCACGGTCGAGGCCAATGCGGATCAGGCGTATAAGGACGGGATTGCCGAAGGCCGTGCGTCCGACATCGTTTATTCAAGCCTGTTTACTGGCGTCCACGGCAATTATCTGCGCGGCTCAATCGTGCGCGCGGGGCTTGATCCCGACAATCTGCCCGAAGGCGATGTCACCAAAATGAACTTTGGTTCGGGGGGCAATACCAAGGTCAAGGCGTGGAAGGATATTTGGGGATCAGGCCAAGGCATTGGCGCGGTGACTGCGGTAGAAACCGTGGCAGACCGGGTTGATCGGCTCGAAGCCGAGTACCGCGTTGCGATTGCAGAACTAGATGCGAAAAAGCGCGCGGGCTGGGCTTAATTAGCTACCCTTGCGGCCAATCACCTGAACCCGCGCATCAACCTCAACCTTGACGCTTGCCCGGACGAAGCGGGATATATCACCGCCGTAAATCGCGATTTCCTTGACTAGCTTTGACGCGATGGGTTGCAGCGCGACATCGGCCATCAGGAAAACGGTTTCGATATCGGCATTCAACTGTTGGTTCATTCCCGCCATTTGATATTCATATTCAAAATCGGCAACCGCGCGCAAACCCCGAATAATCACCGACGCACTTTGATCCTGCGCGAACTTCATCAGCAGCGCATCAAATGACACAACCTCAATCGCGCCGCCAATTTCACTCACCTCACGCCGCACCGTCGCCATGCGTTCCTGTACGGTAAACATCGGCGATTTCGACGGGTTGGTGGTGACGCCGATGATCAAGCGGTCAACCAGCTTCGCGCCGCGCCGGATGATATCCATATGGCCAAGTGTGATCGGATCAAAGGTTCCAGGGTAAACGCCGATTCTCATGTTTTATCCCTTAGCCAAGTCACTCTATTTTTATTGGGGTCAAAGCGAAAGGCGACGACCTCCTCGCCTGGCTCATGTGTATTTACGAGCCAATTTTGATCTGCCAATGCCGAATTGGATTCACCCGGCTTGTAACCGTTCTTACGTAATTCGGACTGCAAACTGCTGATACAAGCTGCGGCCGCTTGTATGTCAAAAACATAGCCCCAGTCGAACAGTGAGTCCTCGATTTGAACGGCGGAGAATTCTGCATCGTCACAGTCGATGTCCGGCAAATAATTTTTTAGTATAGCTAGCTGACGTGTGTCAGACCGAAAATACAAACTGCTCGCGGCGAAATATCCTACGCTGCAAATCACAGCAGCCATCGCTGCAAACCAGACACGTTTCACCGATCCCTCTCAATCGTGTAGCGGGCAATTGCGCGGAGCAAGTCTGCTTCAGCTCCAAAGCTGCCGAGGTGCGCGATCGCTTGATCAACCAACGCACTCGCCTGTGCCTTGGCGCGGTCCATGCCCAGCAGCGAAAGGAAGGTCGCCTTGCCCTTGGCTTCGTCTTTGTGCAGCGCCTTGCCCGCCGCCGCTTCATCGCCCTCAACATCAAGAATGTCGTCGGCGATTTGAAACGCGAGGCCAATATCGCGAGCGTACCCGCGTAAGGGTGCGCGTCCTTCGGGCGGCAAGCGCCCCATAATTGCGCCTGCCTCAATGCAAAAACTGATCAGCGCGCCGGTTTTAAGCTGTTGCAGCCGCGTGATCGTTTGGAGATCAAAGGTTGCTATATCAGCCTCGATATCCATCATCTGGCCGCCCGCCATCCCGTCAGGGCCACTGGCGCGCGCAAGTTCGAGAACAAGCTCAATCCGCACAAACGGGTCGCTGTGTGTGGCTTCCTCAGCAAGCAAATCAAACGCAAGCGCGTGGAGCGAATCTCCCGCCAATACTGCAGTTGCTTCATCAAACGCCTTGTGAACGGTTGGCTTGCCGCGCCGCATGTCATCATCATCCATGCACGGCAAATCATCATGAATCAGCGAATAGACATGGATGCACTCAATCGCCGTCGCCACGCGCAGCGCCGCCTGCCGGTCAACATTGAACAGCGCACACGATGCCGTAACGAGCAAAGGCCGCAACCGCTTACCACCCCCAATCGCCGCGTGGCGCATCGCCTCGAAAAGCTTGCGGCGCGGGTCGCCCGGTACTGGCAGCAGCAAATTAAACTGATGGTCAATATCCGCCGCAATTTGCGTGAGTGCAGGCGTCAATAACGTCAAAGCATCCCCCATCACCGTTCAAACCGCGTCGAAGGGTTGAGTGCCTTTTGGAGCACCGTCGGGGCTAAGGCTGATTTTCTCAATTCGGGCCTGAGCATCCTTCAACCGCGCTTCGCACTGCGCCCGCAGCGCATCTCCCTGCGTGTAAAGCGTGATCGATTCATCAAGGCTGGCATCGCCCGATTCGAGCCGCGCAACGATGGTTTCAAGGCGCTTGAGCGCATCTTCAAATGACAGGGTGCTTAGGTCTTGGGACATGAGGCTTATCTGACGGGCGCGGGCGCTGCGGTCAAGCGCTCGCGGCCTTCGCGCGTTCCTCGGCGACCAGTTCTTTGCGGCTCAGCTTGCCAACGAGTGTTTTGGGCAGGGCATCGCGCACTTCGACCGCAACGACGCGTTCATGTTTGCCGAGCTGTGGGTTGAGCCAACTCATTAGCTCATCCCCGTCAATATTTGCGCCGTCGGTGAGCGTAACAAAGGCTTTGGGCTTTTCGCCTGAATAGCTGTCGGGAATGCCAATCACCAATGCCTCTTTGACAGCATCATTTGTGTAAAGCCGCTTTTCAATCGTGCTTGGGAATACTTTGAATCCGCCGACGGCAATCATATCCTTCAGGCGGTCGACGATGCAGATATAACCGTCCTCATCAATCAACCCAACATCACCAGTGCGCACAGCGCCGTCAATGAAATTCTCAGTGCCGCTCTCGGGCTTCCCCCAATATCCCTGCATTGCTTGTGGCCCGGTAAAGACGATCTCACCGGGTTCGCCTTCGGGCGCTGGCTTGGTCGGGTCTTCACGGTCAACCAGCCTGATATGGGTGCCGGGCACTGGCTGGCCGATGGTGCCGCTCTTGTTAAGCCCAAGATAGGGGTTTGACGTGAGCACGCCCGAACTTTCGGTGAGGCCGTAACCTTCAATCACCGTCGCGCCTGTCGTTGCCTCAAACCGCGCCTTGACCTCGGCTGGCAGCGGCGCACCGCCCGATATGCAGAAACGCAGCGACGAAAAATCAGTCTTGCCGACATCGCCGTGGTCAAGCAGCGCCTGATACATCGTTGGCACACCCGGCAGCGCGGTCGCCTTGACGCGCGCAATTGTCTTCAGCACTGCGCCCGCCTCAAAGCGCGGCAACATCGCGATCATCCCGCCTGCAAGGATTGTCCGGTTGAGCACACAGGTATTGGCGAAGACATGAAAGAAGGGCAGCGCGCCAACGATCCGGTCACCCACCCCAATCTTGGGGTCAATACTATCAACCTGGCGTGCATTGGCGGTGAGGTTCTGATGCGTCAGCATCGCGCCCTTTGGCGTGCCCGTCGTCCCGCCCGTATATTGGATCAGTGCAATATCGCGCTCTGGGTCAATCGTAACGGGGGCAGACTTTGCCGGGGCCGCGCCAAGCATCGCCATTAGGGGGATTATCTTGGGGTCGCCGCGCGGCACGATTGCAATGTCGCTGCGTTTGAACATCCGAAACAGCGTGCGCTTCACTGGCGGCAACCAGCCCGAGAGCGATCCGACAATCATCCGGTCAATCACGCACTGGCGCAGCAAGGAATAGGCATTTTTGTAGAGCATCGGCACGTCAATGGTAACGATAATCCGGGTGCCGCTATCGGCGAGTTGTTCGCTCAATTCGTCAACGGTGTAAAGCGGCGACATATTGACGATGATCGCACCAATTTTGAGCGCGCCGTAATAAGCGATCAGATAATCGGGCACATTGGGCAGGAACAACCCAACCCGATCCCCCTTGCCAACCCCCATTTTTTGCAGAGCAGCGGCGAAGCGATCAACCCATGCGCCTAACTGACTGTAGCTGATCCGTGCGCCCATGAAATCGGCAATCGGCGCATTTGGTGTCTTGGCGATGCTCGCGGCGAGCATATCAGGAATAGTGAGCGGCGCGAAGCTAACGTCCCACGGATTGGGATGGGCATAGGCGCTGCGCCAGAGGCTT
>JAYTMV010000401.1:0-4106 GCA_043728175.1 Sphingomonadales bacterium | reverse complement strand
TGGCCTACGCTTGACGTCAGCCCGATGACTTGGCCGGCCTCAGCAGAGCGCAACATCGGGTTGAAGGCCGCTATCAGTGCCTGTTGTGCCGTCAAATTGAGCATGATGAGCTGCGCGAATTCCTTCGGATCAATCGTCTGTACTGGCGTCAAGGTGCCGAGCATCGCAGCGTTGAGCACCAATATGTCGAGCGCCTTAAACCGTTCGGACAAGGCGGCGGCAAGACGCCCAATGCTATCGCCGTCAATTAAATCCATCGGTGCGATGGTCGCGGTACCGCCTGCTTCAAAAATCCGTTCTTCAACGGCTTCAAGCCCTTTTGACGTCCGCGCGGTGAGAATGACATGCGCACCCGCCGCCGCCAAGGCCTCAGCCGTTGCCGCACCAATCCCACGCGATGCGCCAGTGACGAGCGCGGTTTTTCCACTCAAAATCTTATCCATTAGACGACCCGTTCATCCAGTTGGAACAATTGCCGCTCGGGCTTAATCTCATCCTGATCGGTCAGCCGTGTTGGATAATCGCCGGTAAAACAGGCATCGCAATATTGCGGGCGAATGTCGGCGCGCTGATCCTCGCCGAGCGCTTTATACAGGCCATTGATCGACACAAAGGCAAGGCTATCGGCCTGAATGAAGGTACGCATTTCCTCAACATCATTATTGGCGGCGAGCAGTTTGGAGCGTTCGGGCGTATCAACGCCGTAAAAGCAACTATGTCGCGTCGGCGGGCTAGCAATCCGCATATGGACTTCGCTTGCCCCGGCATCGCGCATCATCTGAACGATTTTGAGGCTGGTTGTGCCGCGCACGATGCTATCATCGACAAGGATCACGCTTTTCCCCGCGATCAGCGCGCGGTTGGCATTATGCTTAAGCTTGACGCCAAGATGACGAACGCCGTCTCCGGGCTGAATGAAGGTGCGGCCTACATAGTGCGACCGAATAATCCCAAGCTCAAAGGGTATGCCTGAGGCCTGCGCATAGCCAATTGCGGCGGGTGTGCCGCTGTCTGGCACGGGGATCACATAATCGGCGCGCACCGGATTTTCGAGCGCAAGCTGCGCGCCAATCGCTTTGCGGACGCTGTAGACGCTTGACCCATCAACGATGGAGTCAGGACGCGAGAAATAAACATGCTCAAAAATGCAGGGCCGCGCGCCTTGCTTGGCAAAGGGCTTGATTGAGCGGGTTTGGCCACCAGTAACGATCACAATCTCGCCGGGTTCCACACTGCGCAGATAAGTCGCACCGACAACATCAAGCGCAACGGTTTCTGATGCGAAGATTGTCGCCTCACCGAGTTTACCCATCACAAGTGGGCGAATGCCAAGCGGATCGCGGCAGGCAATCATGCCTTCGGGCGTCATGCAGATCAGCGAATAAGCACCTTCAACTTGCTTCAAGGCGTCGATAAATTTGTCGAGGAGTGTCCGATACGTGCTTGTCGCAACCAAGTGAATGATCACCTCAGTATCGCTCGTCGATTGAAAAATTGAGCCACGCCGAACAAGTTCACGCTTGAGCGTCATGGCGTTGGAGATATTGCCATTATGCGCGACGGCAAAGCCGCCTGACGCCAGATCAGCATAAAGCGGCTGGACATTTCGCAGCGCTGTCTCACCCGTGGTTGAATAGCGCACATGCCCGCAGGCGGTATCACCGGGGAGCGCGCGAATAATTTCATCACGGTCAAAATTGCCCGCGACATGCCCCATTGCACGGTGCGTGTGAAATTCACTGCCGTCCCAGCTTGTGATCCCGGCGGCTTCCTGCCCCCGGTGCTGAAGCGCGTGAAGGCCAAGCGCGACGAGCGCAGCCCCCGTATCGCCTCCGCATACCCCAAAAATCCCGCATTCTTCGCGAAGTTTATCGTCATCAAACGGATGTGTGGTCAGCATGTTTCGGCCCGGTTGTTGCTGCATGACCGCGCCTATAGGCGTAGCGATTTGATTTGTCGCGCTTTTGTGACATGGAAGTGCCATCATGACTGACCACCGCGAAACCAGCAGCCGCCTTGACCCCAAATATGATGCAAATGGCCTCATCACCGCCGTCGTTACCCATGCGATCACAGGTGACGTCCTGATGGTTGCCCACATGAATGCCGACGCCTTGGCGGCGACCATTGCGGGCGGGGAGGCGGTGTTCTGGTCTCGCAGCCGGGGATGCTTATGGAAAAAGGGTGAAACAACGGGTCACATCCTGTGCGTCACCGAAATGCGGATCGACTGCGATCAAGACGCACTGTGGATCAAAGCGGAGCCAGCCGGCCCAGCGTGCCATACTGGGGAGACGAGTTGTTTTTACCGGCGGGTGGAGGGGCATTCGTTAATTCGTGATTGACGTAGCGTCAGCCCATTGACCCTTACGTGAACGTCAATTAAAAGGCACTCATGTCCAGTCAGTCAAACCATGCCACGCTTGATACGCCCGATCACCGCGATCGGCATCAATATTCAATCTCCGATCTGTCGGAGGAATTTGACGTCACTGCGCGCGCGCTTCGCTTTTATGAGGATGAGGGGCTGATTTCTCCAATCCGGCGCGGGCTTACGCGGATTTATACAAAGCGTGACCGTGCGCGGCTGGCGTGGATACTGCGCGCCAAGCGGGTTGGGTTCAGCCTGTCCGATATCCGTGAAATGATTGATTTGTATGACATCGGCGATGGCCGCGCGACGCAGCGTCATGTAACCATCGAAAAATGCCTTGCGCGAATTGATCTGCTCAAGCGGCAAAAAGTTGATATTGATGCCCATCTTGAAGAATTGTCGCGTTTCGTCACTATGGTGCAAAATGCCGATGCTGGTTCGAGCACCACAAACTAAATTGACCGGAGAGTCTGATGCCTAAGTACACCGCCCCCGTTCGCGATACGCGCTTCATTCTTGATCATGTTGTTGGGCTTGATCGCTACACCAACCTACCCGGTTTTGAGAATGCCACGCCTGATATGGTTGAGGCGGTGCTGAGTGAAGGCGGCAAGTTCATGTCCGAAGTGCTGTTTCCGCTTAACCTGAGCGGCGATCAGGAGGGATGCACGCGCCATTCGGATGGTTCGGTGACAACGCCTGCTGGATTCAAGGAAGCGTACAAAGCGTTTTGCGAGGCGGGCTGGTCAACGCTTTCGGCACCCGAAGAATTTGGTGGGCAGGGGCTGCCGCATGTGATTAGTTCTGCGGTTGAAGAATATATCATGGCCGCCAACCAAGCCTTCGGCATGTATCCCGGCCTTACCGGGGCCGCTGTCGCTTCGATCCTTGTTAAGGGCACTGAAGAGCAGAAGGCGACCTATGTGCCAAAGATGGTGTCTGGCGAGTGGGGCGGGACGATGAACCTGACTGAGCCGCACTGTGGCACTGACCTTGGCTTGCTCCGCACCAAGGCCGTTTCAAACGGTGATGGCACACACGCGATCACCGGCACCAAGATTTTTATTTCGTCGGGTGAGCATGATCTGACTGAAAATATCATCCACCTAGTGCTCGCGAAAACGCCTGATGCGCCTGATAATGTGAAGGGTATTTCGCTCTTCATCGTGCCCAAGTTCATGGTGAATGCCGATGGTAGCCTTGGCGCGCGCAACGCCGTTAGCTGTGGCTCAATTGAACATAAAATGGGCATTCACGCCAATTCGACCTGCGTAATGAATTATGACGGCGCGACCGGGTTCCTGATCGGTGATGAGTGCAAGGGCCTCGCCGCGATGTTCATCATGATGAATGTCGCGCGGATGGGCGTTGGTATTCAAGGGCTGGCGCAGGCTGACATCGCATTCCAGAATGCGGTGCAATATGCCAAGGATCGCCGTCAGGGGCGTTCGCTTACGGGTGTCAAAGACGCCGATCAAAAGGCGGATACGTTGTTCGTCCATCCTGACGTCCGCCGCACGCTGATGGAGGGCAAGGCACTGACCGAGGGCTTGCGCGCGCTGATCCTATGGGGATCAATGCAGGAGGATCTTTCGCACAAAGCCCAGACCGAGGAAGAGCGTCAGCTTTCGGCTGATCTAATGTCGTTACTCACGCCTGTGATCAAGGGCTATGGCACCGATAAGGGTTATGACGTCGCCACCAATTCGCAGCAGCTTTACGGTGGGCATGG